>JAILQR010000011.1 GCA_024698845.1 Bacilli bacterium
GAAGATGATATTGGAGATATTCATTTTGATAAACCTAGTAACTATGAAGATTATTATCATGGTTACATTAAAGAATCTAATACATTCTTCTACGATAAAAGTTTAATAACTACAAGTAAATTTAGTGATCCAGATGTAAGAAAAACAATGACAATGCAATATTTAGATGCAGCATATTTCACAACAACATTTATTCTTGATATTATGTGTATTTACTTTTTAATCGAACAACTAAGATATATTAAGAAAAATTATAAGAGAACTGCAAATGGTATTGATTTAATTAATAAATCTTACGCTCTTAAAAACTTCTTAAAAGACTTCTCTGATATTAAAAACAGAAAAGAAGAAGAATTAATTTTATGGGAATACTACTTAGTATATGCTGTTGCTCTTGGAGTAAATGAAAAGATTAATGACAAATTAATTAATAAATACATCAAATAAAAAAGTTAGGATTTTATCCTAACTTTTTCTTTTTCTTATTTAACCAGCCGCGTCCTTCAACTATTCTTGTAACTAGCATAGAAGATGCTGAATCTCCAGTAACATTTAAAAGTGTTGCTGCAGGATCAATAATTGTTGCAATAATAGTTAAAATAGGAAGAGCTTTAATAGGAAATGCCATCATAGATAAAATTAGCATTTCAGATATTGTTCCACCGCCAACTGGAACAGCTGTAACAAGTAAATTAGCAACCATAGCAACTCCGGTAACTTTAAGAATGCCACTTATACTGGTAACATCAGTACCGAATAAATAAACAAGGAACATTATTTTAAAGACTGATCCAATAACAGATCCATCTTTATGGAAACTTGTACCCATAGGAATTACAGTTTCTGCAATGTCATTTGGAACTCCAATACCTTCTGCAGTTTTTAAATTTGATGGTATTGATGCAGCAGATGAACAAGTTGAAATAGATGTTGCTGTTGCAGGCATTATATTCTTCCAGAATAATTTAAATCCTTTTTTACCACCAGCAATAAACGCATATAAAGAATAGATGATAAAATAAAATAATACGGCAACTACTGTATAGATTATAAATGTTCTTAAATATCCAACAGCTATTTCAGAACCAAATGTTCCAATTAAAGATGCAAAATAACATCCAAGTCCAATAGGGGCATATATAAATATTATATCAACCAACTTCAAGACGACTTTATTTGCCGAGTCTAAAACTTTCTCAAGCGGTTGAGCATCTTCTTTTGCTTTGACCATTGCAAGACCAAATAAAATTGAAATTACAACAATAGCAAGAATACTATTTTTTGAAAGAATTAATGAAAAATCATTAACGCTTATTGCTTGGACAGTACGATCTAAAATATTTACTTTTTCTTTTGTTGCTGTAACTGTTCCTAAAGAGTTCTTGATTTTAACAGCATCACTAGTTTTAACTAGTTTCATTGAATAGGTTACACCTAAACCAATAATGCACGCAACAATAGATGTAATTAAAAATACTAAAAATGTAGATCCAATTACTTTACCAAGTCTTTTTGGTTGCTTAAGTTTGGCGATCGATGTTGTAATGGTTAGAAAAATTAGCGGAACTATAATGACAAACATCATATTCATGAATAAATCACCAAATGGTTTTAAGACTTCTGCTTTTTCTTTAAAGATGAGACCAATAATTGTTCCAATTATTAGTGATAGAGTCAAGAGTATGGTTTGTTTATAGCTTTTCCATATTCTCTTCATTCTTACCTCCTTATAACAATTATATATACAAAAAATATAATTAGTAAACAAAAATATACTATTGTAAACCAAAAATAGTTGACATATGTTCGAACGTGGTGTTATATTTGTGTTGAATCTGAATTTGAAAGGAGTGGAAATATGAGTATTTTAGATTTAAAGAAATTAATTAATAAAGTTATTAGTGCAAAAGAAAGTATTTCTGCACTTTAATTTAGAATAACTTTAAATACAATTAAAATTTAATAGGAGGAATTATGAAGAAGAATTTGAAAGAATTCGTTCCTCTTTGGAAATTTATTAAAGAAGATAAAAAGAAATTTATTCTTTTTAATATAAGTTTATTTTTATCATCTTTGTCATTTTTATTTACTGGGTATTTAAACGGATCTGCAATAGAATATGTTACAAAACATAAACTAGGTTTATCTATTACGTGTTTTTTAATATATTTATTAATGGAAATTATTGTAGATAATTGCTTTGGTATTTATTCTAGAAAAGGACTTGAAAAAATAGAAAATAAGGTTTCTAGAAAACTAAGTTATGAAACATATAATAAAGTTTTAAATCTACCTGCAGTAGCGTTTGAAGAAAAAACATCTGGTGAAATTATTAATCGAATTACACAAGATGCTGATACACTAAGCTTTGTATTTGGTAGAATTATTAGGATCATTGCAGCACTTATTTCTACAATAGTTATATATGTATATATTTTATTTCATTCATACATTATAGCTATTGAAATAGCTTTTATTATTACTATTATGATGTTCTTACTTAAATACTATAATCCAAGACTTAAAAAAGCACATAAAGAAAGAAAAAATAAGCAAGATAAACAAACTTCTTTAATTACAGAATCTGTAAGAGGAATTAGAGAAATTAAAACATTAGGTATCAAGAAAAGCTTACTTAAAGATGCAAAAAATAATGTATCTGATATCTATAAAGCAAGTAATAAAGAAATTAACTTAAATAGAAACTTTGGAATTTTAAGTTCACTATGTAGAAGTATTATGGAAGTTGGAGTATTTATAACAGCTGCTATAGAATGTTACTACGGGCATGTTTCTTTAACGTTCTTTGTAGCAATGACTTATTACGTATATAGATATACATGGTTAATTGAAGAAATTGAAGATTTTACAATTGAATATCAAAAATTAACTGTAGCTTTAGGAAGAGTAAATGAAATTCTTGAAAATAAAATTTATAAAGATGTAGTTTATGGAGACAAGAATCCAAAGAAAGTAGAAGGGGTATTAGAATTTAAAAATGTTAAATTTGCTTATCCTAATGAACCTAATACACTAAATGGTTTTAACTTAACATTAAAACCAAATAAAAAAATTGCTATAGTAGGTAAATCTGGTCAAGGTAAATCAACATTATTTAATCTTGTAACAAGAATATTTGATGTTAACGATGGAGAAATATTACTTGATAATATAAATATTAAAGACTTAACTGAATATAGCTTAAATAAAAACATATCAATTATCAGACAAGAACCATTTATTTTTAATCGAACAATTAAGGCTAACTTTAAGCTCATAGATGAAAATATAACTTTATCTGAGATAAGAAAATATACTAAGATGGCATACTTAGATGATTATATTATGTCACTTCCCAAAAAATATAATACTATCTTAGGTGAAGGTGGAGTAAACTTATCTGGTGGTCAAAAACAAAGACTTGCAATCGCTAGAACTTTAGCAAAAAATTCAAAAGTAATTTTATTTGATGAGGCAACATCTGCACTTGATAATAACTCACAAGAATATATTAAAAAATCAATTGATAACTTAGTTAAAGATCATACTGTTGTTATTGTTGCCCATAGACTATCTACTATAATTGATGCTGATGAAATATATGTTGTTGATCATGGTAAAATAGTTGATAGCGGAACTCATGAAGAATTACTTAATAAATCTAAGGTATATAATAATTTATATTTATCGGAAAATTCAGATTCAAATAATTAAAAGTTGAAGAATAACCCTTCAACTTTTTTAATTTATTGTGGTATAATAAATAACTAGAAATTAAGGAAGTATAAAATATGAATAGAAGCGAAGTAGATTATGACAAATTAAGCCCCATGATGAAACAGTACATGGATATCAAAAAAGAATATGAAGAAGAACTTCTATTCTTTCGTCTTGGTGACTTTTATGAATTATTCTTTGAAGATGGAATACTAGCATCAAGAGAACTAGAACTTACCTTAACTGGAAAAAATGCAGGGCTTGATGAAAGAATACCAATGTGTGGTGTTCCATTTCATTCTGTATCTCCATACATAGAAAAACTAGTTAACAAAGGATATAAAGTTGCTATATGTGAACAACTTGAAGATCCCAAAAATGTTAAAGGAATGGTTAAAAGAGGAGTAGTACAAGTTATTAGTAAGGGTACTATATTTGATTTTGAACTTTTAAATAGAAACGAATCAAATTATATAGCATCACTTTTAGATTTTAATCATTTATATGTTTTAACATATGCTGATATATCAACTGGAAAATTGTGTTCTTTAACACTAGATCATGATTTAGATAAAGTTATTAATGAACTTTTAAGTTTAAATGTAAGTGAATTAATTTTAGCTGATAATTCAAACATTAATTTAATAAATTTACTTAAAAATCAATATAATATAAGCTTTACTAATAACT
>JAILQR010000019.1 GCA_024698845.1 Bacilli bacterium
GTTAGTAACTAGGTTTCTTTTATGAGTATATTTTTGATTAATAATATAAAAATATTTGTTATTAATTGTTACATAGTACATTCCATCATTTTTATTATATTCTTCTCTAACATTATAATTATCTGCTTTATATTTAATGACATAACTTCTTTTTTTGAAATACATCAATAAAAAAAAGCTGAAAGATATAATGATAAGAAGAATCATTATTTTCAACTTTTTCATAATTTACCTCATTAGTCGTCTTGACCACGATATTTCTTCTTTTCTTCCATCATAAATTCAGAAATACGTGTTTCTATTTCATCTAAGCCTTTTTTTGATACGTTTGATATAACAATTTCTTCTTTAACTGTATCTATTGTTACATTACCCCAAAGTAAGCCTTGATATATTTGCATATCATTATATAAATCTGGAGTTATTGCACTTAAGAAATAGCCCCATAAAATTCTTTTCTTACCTATTAGTATTCTTCTATCTGTAACACAAACAACACATGAACTAAACCATTCAAATGCGCCTGAATTCTTTTGACCAATAAACACAAAATTTGGTTTTTCTCCAGGATTTAAATGTCTTTCAATAACGCTTGCATGTTTCTTTAGACGAAATGCTAAGCTACCTGGATACTTTCTTTTAAATAACCTTGCTTGATCATATACATTACCCATAGAATATCACCTCTTCACTGGGGATCATTTTAATTATAACATAAATATTTACCTAATAAAATACTATAATTAAAGCAGGCCTGGTGTTATGATGATACTATGGGAGTAAGGTAAATAATGAAAAAAGGATTTGATAACGAAAAATATGTAAAAATTCAAAGTGAACATATTAAAGAAAGATTTAATTTATTTGATAAGTTGTATCTAGAAGTTGGTGGTAAATTATTTGATGATAGCCACGCAGCTAGAGTTCTACCAGGTTTTAAAAACGATGCAAAAATAAGTATGTTTCAAGAACTTAAAAACGATCTTGAAATTATATTTTGTATTAATGCTGGTGATATCGAAAAGAATAAAACAAGAGCTGAATATGGAATAACTTATGATACTGAACTTATGAGAATTATATCTCGTTCCGAATCACTTGGATTTAAAGTTAATAGTGTTGTTGTAACACTATATAAAAATCAACCATCTGTTGATAAATTTATTAAAAGATTAAATAGAAATGGAATTAAAACTTATATTCATACATTCACTAAAGGTTATCCAACTGATGTTGATACAATTGTTAGTGAAGAAGGATATGGAAAAAATCCATACATTAAAACTACTAAAAAATTAATATTAGTTAATGCACCTGGGCCTGGTTCAGGAAAGCTGGCAACTTGTTTATCACAACTTTATCATGAACATAAAAATGGTGTTAATGCTGGTTACGCAAAATTTGAAACTTTTCCTGTTTGGAATTTACCACTTAAACATCCAGTTAACATAGCTTATGAAGCTGCAACAGCTGATTTAAAAGATGTTAACCAAATAGATTTCTTTCATTTAGAGAAATATGGGGTAACTGCAATTAACTATAATAGAGACTTAGAAATGTTTCCTGTACTTAAAAATATCTTAACAAGAATTACTGGAGCATCTATATATAACTCTCCTACTGATATGGGTGTTAATATGGTAGGAAATTGTATATCAGATGATGAAGTTGTACAGCTAGCAGCTAAGAAAGAAGTTGTTAGAAGATACTATAATGAATTAACCAATTATAGATTAGGTTTAGTTGATGAAGACACACCACAAAAAGTTAAAATGTTAATGAATGAACTTGAAATTGATGAGGAAATTCTTCCGGTAGTTGCGGCTGCTAGAGCTAAAATTAATGATTGTGGTCTTCCATCAATTGCTCTTGAGCTTCCAAACGGTGACATAGTAACTGGAAGACAAACAGATTTACTATCTCCTGCTAGTAGCGCTGTTATTAATGCAATTAAGGTATTAACTAAAATACCTGATGATGTTGATTTACTAGCAAGTAGTGTTTTAAAACCTATATTGAAACTTAAAAATTCTAGCAATCCATTTGAAAATGTTTTATCACTTCAAGAAACTATAATTGCACTAAGTATATGTTCAGTAACAAATCCAATTATTGGTAAAGCAATCGATTCTCTAAAAAAACTTGAAGGTTGTGAAGCTCATGCAACTTACATTATTCAAGATGGAGAACTTAATTCAATTAAGAAATTAAAAATTAATTTAACTTGTGAACCTGAGTTCTTATCAGATAATTTATATCAATAAAAAACTGCTAATGATTTAGCAGTTTTTTAATACTTTCTTCTAAGTAACTCTTTATTTATAAGACTAGATTTAGTTCTTATATGTACTT
>JAILQR010000122.1 GCA_024698845.1 Bacilli bacterium
AGTATCACTTGGATTTAATTGATATCTACTATAATATTCAAAAAATGAATCATCTAAATTACTGATTTTTTCAACTGAAAGTGAATTATAATCAACATAATATGTAGGATAATTTTCAATCATTTCCATTTTGGATGTAAGAAATCTTCTGCGAGCATTAATTAGATCTCTAAAATTTTCATATTTTTGATATTCTTGTAAATTTTGATTTAGTAATTCGTCTAATGATGTAGTGTTTTGATTAACTAAATCAAACATGGAACTTGTTCTTAAATTGTTATCTTCTTTAAGATTTTCATACTTTTGAACATTTCCTGTGTATTTAACAGAAAAAATTGTAGCAGCAGTTGCAGCAGCCAATGTTGCACTAGTGCCAACAACTTTAATAAATTTTGGAAAATATAATTTATATTTTTTCTTTTCTGAATCTTCTTCTACTTTTTTAACTGTTTCTTCTGTTTTTGGTTTTTCTTTTCCTATAACGTTTCCACTGGCATCATATTCTCCATTAGGATCTAGTCTACCTACTCTATCATATGTACCACTTACAGATGTACCATTTACTAAGTCCTCTAGAACGTTTCCACTGACATCATATTCTCCATTAGGATCTAGTCTACCTACTCTATCATATCTTTCCATATTAACACTCCATAACTACTATATATTATAGTATTTTTTGTCTAAATTGTCAATTGAATTATTGACTACTGACAGTAATAATAATATAATAATTTTTGTAGGATACAATAATTTTTGTAGGAGGATTTTATGAAAAAAGGTTTTGATAATGAACTATATGTTAAACTACAAACAGAAACAATAAAAAAAAGAATTGAAATGTTTGATAAACTTTATTTAGAGTTTGGTGGTAAATTATTTGATGATTACCATGCCTTAAGGGTATTACCAGGTTTTGAGTTAAATGCTAAAATAAGATTACTTGAAGAATTAAAAGATCAAGCTGAGGTAATATTTTGTATTAATGCTGCTGATATTGAAAGAAAAAAAATTAGAGCTGATCATGGTATAAGTTATGATATAGAAGTTATTAGATTAGTTAAATCTTTAACTAAACTTGGAATTAGTATTAATAGTGTTGTTATTACTTTATATAAAGAACAACCTAGTGTTGCTCGTTTCCAAGAAAAATTAAAAAATTTAGGTATAAAGACTTATATTCATAGACCAACAAAAGGATATCCAACTGATATAGATACAATTGTATCTGAAGAAGGATATGGTGCAAATCCATATATTGAAACAACTAAACCACTTGTTGTTGTTAATGCACCTGGCCCATGTTCTGGAAAATTAGCAACATGTTTATCACAACTATACCATGAATATAAAAGAGGTGTTAAAGCTGGATATGCTAAATTTGAAACATTCCCAGTATGGAGTTTACCTTTAAAACATCCTGTTAATATGGCTTATGAAGCTGCTACAGCTGATTTAAAAGATGTAAATATGATTGATAATTTTCACTTAGATGCTTATGGTATATCAGCCGTTAATTATAATAGAGATTTAGAGATATTTCCTGTATTAAAAAATATACTAACTAAAATAACTGGCGAAGAAATATATAAATCACCTACTGATATGGGTGTTAATTCAATAAGTAAATGTATTTATGATGATGAAGTAGTAAAAGAAGCTGCTACTTTAGAAATAGTTAGAAGATATTATCAAGCCTTAACAGATAGTAAAATAAATGGTTCTGATATTGATGCTGCTAATCGTATAAAACTTCTTATGAATGAACTTAATATTGATGAAGACTACATTAAAGAAAGACAAGTTGCCTTAAAGAAACAAGCAAAAGAGCAAAAAAGAGTTATAGCTTTAACATTACCAAATGGTAAAACAATAACAGGTAAAGAAACTAAATTATTATCTCCTGCTAGTGCTTTACTTCTTAATGCTGTTAAAGAGTTATCTAATATTGATGATAAAGTATTATTACTTTCACCTAATGTACTTGAACCAATTATAAAACTTAAAAATGATTCACTAAAAGATAATAATGTTTTAACAGCAAATGAAGTACTAATCGCTTTATCAATTTGCTCTGTAACTAATCCAGTTGCCGAAGAAGCCTTAAATAAATTAGGTGATTTATCTAATTTAAATGCCCATGCAACATATATTGTTGAAGGTGAAGACTTAAGAATATTTAAAAAATTAAAAATTAATTTACCTTGTGAACCATGTTTCTATGATGATCATATTGTTAAGTAAAAAAAGACTTTAAAGTCTTTTTTTGTTTACACTTTATTTTTCTCTTTTTTAAATATTCTTAAATCTTCACCTTCAACAATATATGTTGCATGAGCATTTAAATTAGATAATTCACCTAATTTGTTTAAAGCTTCTTCAGCTACTGGATTAGTAACTGAACAAATAGATAAAGCAATTAATACTTCATTAACATTTAAAACATTATGATCTTTTAAGGAATCATTTTTAAGTTTGATAATTGGTTCCAAAACATTTGGTGAAAGTAGTAATACTTTATCTTCAATATTGGAAAGTTCTTTAACAGCATTTAGAATTAACGAACTAGCAGGAGAAAGTAAATTAGTTTCTTTTCCTGTTATGGTTTTACCATTTGGTAAAGTTAAAGCTATAACTCTTTTTTGTTCTTTTTCTTGTTTAGTTAATGCAACATTTCTTTCTTTGATATAATTTTCATCAATACCAAGTTCATTCATTAATAACTTTATACGATTAGCTGCATCAATATCTGAACCATTTATTTTATTGTCTGTTAAGGCTTGATAATATCTTCTTACAATTTCTAATGTGGCAGCTTCTTTAACAACTTCATCATCAAAAATACATTTACTAATTGAGTTAACACCCATATCAGTAGGTGATTTATAAATATCTTCGCCAGTTATTTTATTTAAAATATTTTTTAAAACAGGGAATATTTCCAAATCACGATTGTAGTTTACTGCTGAAATACCATAGGCATCTAAGTGAAAGTTATCAATCATATTTACATCTTTTAAATCAGCTGTAGCAGCTTCATAAGCCATATTAACA
>JAILQR010000126.1 GCA_024698845.1 Bacilli bacterium
TAATTTCTATAGATGATGTTAGAATATCAGATGATATTGTAAATAATGATAATGATGTTTTAGCTAGAAAAGATAATCGTAGATATGCTATTCAAACTTTTCTTAATAAAGATATAACTTTAGATGAATTAAATGACGCAATTATTGATAAATTACTTGAACATACTTCTTATGCACTTATTATCACAAATAAATGTACTGACAAGGATGTTAAAGAAAAAGCTAATCTTCGTAATGTTGTTTTAATTGATAGAGAAGACTTAATTAAAGTTATTCCACAAGAATAAAAAAGCTCCTTTTAGGAACTTTTTTTATTATTTCTTTGTTTATCTTTTTGTGCTTTAATTATTAAATCTTTAATTTCAAGTGGAGCTAAATTTTGTAAGTATTTGATGGTACTGTCATTTACAAATAATGATTCATATCCATCTTGTGTACACATAAAATAGACTATGTTTTGATTTGTAAGTCTTACTTCATATAGAATTGGTAATAATTCATTCATATATGCGTTAGTAATATTATAGTCTTTTAGACATTCATTATATAATGCTGGAGTTATAGCTTCATTTCCTTTTGAATCAACAACGTAGTTTAAAGTAGATGTATCAATTAAATTTGTTAATGCTTTATATGGATCTATACCTTCATATATAGCTATTATTTGTAGTTCGTTTAAACCTCTATCTGGTGTTAGTTTTTCTGCAAAGAAAACTTTATCATCTTTATGTATTATTTGTTTAAAATTATTCATAAAACATTTTTCCTTTCATGTGATTTAATATTAAATCTTAGATGTGAAAAGGTCAATAATTCTGAATATATGTATTTATTATAAAGTTTATAACTATAGGTTATATCCTTGTAATTTACTTAAAATATCTATATAATTTTACATGTTAGAAAAAATTTTTATTTTGTAACTTACTTGTAACTTTAGATGTATATACTTAAATGTAAGAAAAGGAGATTTGTTATGGAAATTTTAAAAGTTGATAACTTAACAAAGATATATGGAAGTGGTAATAATAAGGTAGTAGCCCTTGATAATGTATCATTTTCTGTTGAACAAGGTGAATTTGTTGCTATAGTTGGAGCATCTGGTTCAGGTAAATCTACATTACTTCACTTAGTTGGTGGAGTTGATAAACCAACAAGTGGAAAAGTATATATTGATGGACAAGATATATATGCACTTAATGATGATAAATTATCTATTTTTCGAAGAAGACATATTGGATTAATATATCAATTTTATAATTTAATTCCTATTTTAAATGTTGAAGAAAATATTATGCTTCCATTATCACTTGATAATAGAAATATTGATAAGAATAAAATTAGTGAGCTGTTAGAATTACTTGGTTTATCACACAGAAGAAAACATTTACCTAATGAACTATCTGGTGGTCAACAACAAAGAACATCTATTGGTAGAGCTCTAATTACTAATCCAGCTATAGTTCTTGCAGATGAACCTACTGGAAATCTAGATTCAAAGAGTAGTGCTGAAATTATTAATTTACTTCGAAAATCTAATAAAGAATTAAAACAAACAATTATTATGATTACTCATGATTTAGAAATTGCTAAATGTGCAGACCGTATCATTAAAATTGAAGATGGAAAAATTGTATAAGGAGGTTGCTTATGAACTTACTTAATAAATTAACCAAAAAAAGTTTAATTCTTAATAAGAAAAGAACTATATTTACAATTATAGGTATAATGCTTTCAACAGCATTACTTGTAACTGTAACCACAATTTATAGTAGTGGTATTAAATCACTAATTAATTTTGAAACATTTGAAAAAGGTAATTATCATGTTGGATATGTTGATGTTAAAGATAATGATCAAAAGAATATTATTTTAAATAATAAACATGTTAAAGTGTCAAGTGTAACTAAATCTTTTGGTTACGCAAAGATAAATTCGAAAAATGAATATAAACCTTATGCTCAAGTTGTCGGTTTTGATGATGTAGCACTTAAAAATTTGTCTG
Source organism: Bacilli bacterium (assembly GCA_024698845.1). GTDB lineage: Bacteria > Bacillota_I > Bacilli_A > RF39 > UBA660 > RUG13160. The sequence continues at coordinate 2,006 of JAILQR010000126.1, forward strand.
TTAGATTAAAAAGTGGAAGACTACCAAAAAATGATAGCGAAGTTTTAGTGCCGACTCATTTAGCTACTAACGGTAGAGTAAAATATAATGTCGGTGATACTATAACTTTAGATCTTGGAACTAGAGTTGATATAGAAGGTAATATCTTAAAACAAAATGATTTAACAGCATTAGATGAATTTGGTGAACTTGAAGAATCATTAATTAATTTACAAACTAAGGAATATAAAGTAGTTGGAGTTATTGAAAGATTAGATTCATCAGTTGAATCATATGACTCTCCAGGTTATATACTTGTAACATATTTAGATAAGAAAACATTAAAAAGTGATGATGTTATAAGTATATATAATAGGTATGATAAATCTGGACTTAAACAAATATTTTCTATAGTAGGTGGAGTATTTGGTATAAGCAATGATTTATCAAACAAGAAATTTAATGAAGAAGATCCGACTGTTAGTTTTACTAATGAAGAATTAAATGAAATAAATACAAAAATAAATATAGATATTCAAATAAATGAATATTTATTGATGCTTGAAAATGACCCGTTATTTAATAAAGATATGTCAGGTTTATCTAAGCTTGTATCTGTTGTATTAATAATTGTAGTTGTATCATCAGTATACTGTATTAAAAATAGCTTTGATATTTCAATTTGTGAAAAAATAAAACAATACGGAATGCTTAGAAGTGTCGGAGCAACAAAAAAACAAATTAAGAAAAATGTATTTAATGAAGCATATATACTCGGAATAATAGGTATTCCACTTGGTATATTCTTAGGTTTATTTGCATCATTCATATTAATACTAGTTTCTAATTATTTACTGGATGATATGATTTCTATGGGGTTAAAATTAGAACTTAGTTTTTCATTAGTAGCTATATTAATATCTATAGTGCTAAGTTATGTAACTATATACTTATCTGCACTTAGAAGTGCAAGAAAAGCTGCTAAGATATCTCCAATATCTGCGATTAGAAATAGTGCTGAAATTAAAATTAATCCAAAGAAAGTTAAAACTAATAAATTAATTAGTAAGATATTTGGTATTGGTGGAGTAATTTCAGATAAAAATATTAAAAGAAATAAGAAAAAATATAGAACTACAATTATATCTATTATGATTTCAGTTATTATATTTATAAGTTTATCAGAGTTCGTTTATTTATTTAAAACTGCTGTTCAAGGAAGTTTAACTACTGCCGATTATAATATTAAAGCTGAGATAAGTAATTTTGATTATAATAGTAATAGTAAAAAAGTAAAAGATACAATTAATAATGATTACATTGGTGATTTTACTTTAGGTAGGGTAAATGGACTTACAGTAAAGAAATCGTTATATACAAAAAAATATATCAATTATGGTGGTTTCTATCCAGATGAACAAAATGAAACATATTTAAATGTTGTTGGACTTGATAGTAAATCATTTAAGTTATATTTAAAAGCAAATAATTTAAATTACGAAGAATATAAAGATAAAAATATTTTATTTAACTATCCTTTAGTAGAACACTTTGATCGAAAATCTCAACGAATTATTGAACTTAGACCTAAAGCTCTTAACGTTAAAAAGAATTATGTTCTAGATGCATATACAGTTAAGAAAGATGTTAAAGTAAGTGTTGATTATATAAGTGATGTATATCCTGTTGGATATAAAAATTATAGTAGACCAGTTTTATTTGTAAATAATGAAGTATATAGTTCTTTATTTAATGGAGAAAATGAAATAGTTGAACTATATTCAAATACAAAGAATACTAATAAACTACA
>JAILQR010000128.1 GCA_024698845.1 Bacilli bacterium
TAACTACGATGAAATATTTAATTCTCTTAACAATTTTTTTGAAGATAGAAGAATAACTTTAACTTACGAATCAATAGTTTCAGATTTTTCTCCAAATTCTAATCTTAAGTATTTAACATAAGGAATTTCATTTAGTGTTGAGTGATAAAATAATGTATCAATCATGTTATAATAAAGTAAATCTAAATTACCTTCACCTTGTTCTATTTCATCTATTTCTTTTACATATTTAAAAATTCTCGATACTATTGATTCGTAAGTTAAAGTTATTCTTCTATCTTCAAAAAAATTGTTAAGAGAATTAAATATTTCATCGTAGTTATGATCAACAACTTCAATTTTAGGTACACTATATCGATATTCAATTTTAAAAATTTTACTCATATTTATGCACCTCCTAATTAAAGTAACGACGATTTCTAAGTCTTTGATAATCAAGCATGTCAATAGGCATTCCACATGTAACTAAATCTATTAAATTTCCTTTAACAGATAGTGATGCACTTTGAACAGCTCTCATTGGATTTTTATCATACCAATCAAATGATCTTAGATAGTCTTTTCCATCAACGTCATCTCTTTGACTAAAGAATCGATATAAAGGGCATATATTATCTCCTTGTCTATCATAGCCATCAAGGATGATACTTTCATGCTTTGTTATAAATCTACTCATAACAGATGAGTTATTTTTAAACATTCCATGAAATTCAACATATGTATCAAAGAAACTTTTGCATTCTAAATATCTTTCTGATGGAGTTTTGTATTTAGATGTTAAAGGTTTTCTTTTCTTTAAATTCTCATAATATATGAAGTCATTATTTGCATTTAAGTATTCAAGTTCTACTTTAGATAATTCATTAGCCTTACATTTACTTATAACACTCATTTTAACCTTTTCTATTGCCATAGAAAGTTCTTTGTATAAAATCATAGTGTTATACTTACAAAATTCCTCATAATCGTCGATGTCATAATCAAATCTTGATTGAAGAATAGTTCCATTTATTACTAAAGTGTTATCATAGTATTCAACAGGGCTTTCATTTCCTAAATTAGTTTCATCTTCGTTACTGTATTCAATAGGAAATGTTATAAATTTTTCTACATCATTTTTGCAAGCTAAATATCTAACGATAGTTTCAATATCGTTTTCTTCATCTATTTTCCCTGAAAATAGATTCTCTATTACATTTAAATATTCATCTTTTATACTCATATAAAAACCCTCTTAAATACATACATAATGTAGATATTATATTACTTTATATGCATTATAAAGTCAATAAAATAGTAATTAAAAAAAGGACAAATTCCTGTCCTTTTTTTATCTGTTTTGATTAACTTTCCAAACGTTTGTAATATCACAAGATGATGAATGTGGAGATGGATTTGGCATTTCCATTTTTATAATCATTGGTATTTTAAATGCTGATCCAAAAGCAACACAGTTTCCAGGTTGTAATATTTTTTGTTTTTCAATTACATCACTAGATATATTTGGAAGCATTTCTTCAATATATTTAATATCTTTTGGGTGTGTCATTTTAAAGATAAAGAAGTTAGAACACTGAGCAATAACTGTATCAGATATTTCTACTGGTCTTTGACTTATAATATCTAAAATAACACCATATTTACGACCTTCTTTAGCTATTCTATCAAAAATATTATAACCAATTAAGAATGTATCGGAATCTCTTTGAATATATCTATGCGCTTCCTCTAAGAATAGATGAAATGGTATTTTTCCTCTATTTTGAGAAGTTTTAGCAAATTCAAATAATAATCTTGAAATAATTTTAACAATTACTTTTGCATGAGTATCATCAATATCTTCTAGATTAATATTAATTATTTGAGATTTACGGTTATTTTTAGCAACTAAACTAGTAATATATTCTCCAACAGATTTATATGCAGGAGAATCAAATATTTTCTTAAGTGAACTTGTTACGATTGCATTAATTCTAACCTTCATGATAATAGCATCTGAATAAAGATTTGAATTATTTTGGAAACCTTCACTAATTAAAGTAAATTCTAATGCTTTAGCAAAATCATCTATTGTATAAATAGTATCTTTTGGTGGTTCAATAGCTTCTATTTCATCACTAATATGTTTTAAAATATAATCAGTTATTAATACGCTTTCACCAAAATTACCTTTTGAATCTATTTCAAAACATTCACTAAATGTTCTTGTATAACCAAGTCCAGTAATAGTTGAGTCGAAATTAAAATCAGGTGTGTGACATACTTCTATTATTTTAAATACTTCATTTTTCTTTCTTGAAATTGTTTGATTAGAAAATAAAACTGCAAGTAATGCTTTAGCAATTAAATGATTTTTATATTTAGTAGATTCTTCATTATCTAAAGCAAATATACGACATAATTTAATTGTTCTTTCAATTATTGGTAATTGACTGTGTGTTGATGCTTGAAGTAAAAGTGCTACATCATCTAAGTTAAGTAGATGAAATGGTATTTTTAAATCAAAATCATCAGCATCAGTTTTATTTGTAGTTATAAATTTATAATTATAATTTGGATTTAACTGACTTAAATTACTAAATGCATTTTTATATTCTCCATAAGCATCAAAGATAAATAAATTTGCGTTATATGAAAGTAATCCTCTTTCTGAAAATAAGTTTTGAACTATCCTAGCTACTCCACATGATTTACCTGAACCAGAGTTACCAAATATAGCTAAATGATTTGAAAATAAATCATTTACTTTAGGATATACAGTAAAATCTTTATATACAGCGTTTTTTCCAAGTGGGAATGTGGTTTCATCATTACTTCCTACTAAATCTTTTAATTCTTCATCATTAATAATTCTAATTGAAGAAGTTAAAAGTGGTTTTCTTAAAACACCATTAACATATTTACCATTTATAAATTCTCCTAAGAATCTTATTTTAATTAATTCTTGATTAAATTCTGTTACTTCTCCTAATATTCTTTGATCATTAGATTCAAAAACAACATGCATATTCATTAAATCATTTTGATTTTGACTATCTAAAGATGCTTTATTTTCTACATGTGCAATATTGTCATTAATAAATAGTATCTTACCAAACATTTATATCAACACCCTTTACCATATAATGATTATATCATAAATTATATCTTATACAAATAAAAAAAGGTATTTTATAATACCTTTTTCTATTCTGTTCTAAGTGCTATAACAGCATCTTTTTTAGCTGCTAATTTAGCAGGTATAAATCCACCTAAAAGTGTTAGAGAAACACTAATAAATAGTAATATTAATTCATGAGATAATTTAAGTGTTGCAACATTTTCTAAGTCTGTTAAATTTTTGATTACAGCACTTATTGGAATACATAATAAATTAGCTATAATTAAACCAATTAATCCTGATGCCATACCAATAATAAATGTTTCAGCATTAAATACTCTTGTTATATCTTTATTTCTAGCACCTAGTGCTTTAAGTATTCCGATTTCCTTAGTTCTTTCAAGAACACTTATATACATAATAATACCAATCATTATTGATGATACTACAAGTGATATAGATGAAAATGCTACTAATACGATAGTAATTCCATCCATAATACCATTAGATAAACTAGATATTGCAGCTGCCATATCAGTATAAATAATTTTGTCTTCTTCTTTTTTATCTTTATTCCATTTATCTAAATGTTTTAATACTTTTTCTTTAGAATTAAAATCTTTTGGATAAAGTTGAATGTTATATGGAGCAGTAGTTCCACCAACATAAGCTAAAGTATTTTCTTTAGTTAACATACCTTCTTCAGTTTCTAAATCAAATTTTTCACCAGTAATTACGTTATAATTACTTTTTTCTTGTGCTTTAACGATTTTAGAATCTTTATTAAGTTCTAATATATGATCTACTAAAGCTTCTTTATAAGTTAATCCGTTACCACTATATTGAGCAAATTTACTTCCCTCTACTCCTCTTATAACACCAACAACTTTAAGTTTTATATTATTTTTATTATTATATAAACTATCTAAGTCTTGTGATGGAGCAAATTGTGTTCCGTATTCAGTATAATAATCATTATCAAGTACTACTTGGAATTCTTGATTTAATATATCATCAAATGTAATTTCCTTTTCTGGATCAAAACCAAATGTTTTAAAGAATGATTCATCTAAACCATTATTAATATCGATTAGAAGTAATAATTCATTATAATTTTCAGGTTCTCTACCATAGATAAGTTCAAAGTTATCTGTTACAACTTGACCTGTTTTACCATCAAGTGATTCAGGTAATGGGAATATAGTCATTTGAGGCATTAAATCAACTTTACCAGTAGATACATTTTTATGAATTAAATTCATATTAAGTGATCTAAAGTAACTTACACCACCAATTAAATCTTGGTCAACAGATTCAAGATATTTAATATATTCCATATCTATTTTATTTGTATGTGTTACACTCTTTTGATCTTTTATAGCATGAATTTTTTTACTCTTTGAATATGATTTATCAGTTACTTTCATTTGATTCATTACTTCTTTTGAAGTATCATCATCCATTACAGTAACTGTTTGAGTTATTGCTATAGGCATTTGAGATAATGTATCCTTTTCAAATTTATCAATTTGAATTTTAAATCCATTAGATAATGCCAATATTAAAGCTATACCAATAATACCTATACTTGATGCAAATGCAGTTAAGAATGTTCTACCCTTTTTAGTTTTAATATTATTAAATGATAATTTAAGAGCATTTAAGAAGCTCATTTTTGTTTTCTTAATCTTAAATGTAGAATCAGTTGATTCATTTTCTTTTATAGGATTTGAGTCAGATAATAACTCTCCATCTTTAAGTTCAATAATTCTTGATGAATATTCTTTAGCAAGTTCTGGGTTATGAGTAACCATAATAACTAATTTATCTTCAGCTATTTCTTTGATTAATTTCATAATTTGAACACTAGTTTTAGAATCAAGCGCTCCTGTTGGTTCATCTGCTAAAATAATTTCTGGGTCATTTGCAAGTGCTCTTGCAATTGCAACTCTTTGCATTTGTCCACCAGATAATTGATTTGGTTTTTTATGTGCATGGTCTTTAAGACCTACTTTAGCTAATAACTCTTTAGCTTTTCTATGAGCATATTTTTTAGATTTACCACTTAAAACCATACCCATTTCAACGTTTGCTTGAACTGATATATGAGATATTAAATTATAACTTTGGAATATAAATCCAATACAGTTATTTCTATATGCATCCCAATCTTTATTTTTAAATTGTTTTGTAGATTTATTATTAATAATTAAATCTCCAGAATCATATCTATCAAGTCCACCAATTATGTTAAGTAATGTTGTTTTACCAGAACCTGATGCACCTAAAATGGATACAAATTCTTTTTCTCTGAAGTCAATACTAACACCTTTTAAAGCATCTTGTTTGAATTCTCCAGTTGTATAGCTTTTCTTTATGTTTTTTACTTTTAACATAATAATTCTTCCTTTCACGAATACAAATATACAAAAAAATATAGTTGCGCACTACCAAGTTGACGTGGAAATTACGCAACATACATTAACATTTGTATGAAAAGTTCCTAGAAAATACTACCATATTCAGGCCTTTATGTCAAAATCATGGATGTGTTAACTATAAATTATATGTAAATAAAAAGAAGATGATTATTCAGAATCATCTTCTTTATCACTATCTTTATTTATATCTTCTTTTCTAACTCTTTGATGTTGCTTTTCTATTTCACCTATTTTTTTATTAACAGCATCTATTCCTCTAAAGAAATTGAAATATATTTTAGGATTGATAAAATCTTTGTCATATATTTTTTGTATATTTGATAACCCTCGTAACTTTTTATCCAATTTAGAAATAGTATCGCTATCAGATGAATTATATAAGTATTCTAGATATGCATCAAGCACTACTAGTTCTCTAAAATTATCTTTATATGCTTTTTGAATTTTTTCTAAACCTGAATCATAGAAATCTTTAGTTTTATCATAATTTACTAATATCTTAGCTTTATCTTTTAAAGATACTCTCTTTTTAAGTATATTAGAATTATTCATATCTAAATCTACTATTAAATTACTTTGTAATGTATATAGAATATTTAGTATAACC
>JAILQR010000003.1 GCA_024698845.1 Bacilli bacterium
GGTAAGAAATCTTCAAGTACTTTATGAAATTCTTGTTTATCATCTAAATTTGGTATATTAAAGAATATTTTACTATTACTTTCGTTTTCAAAATCAGATACATCTTTAGAATTTAAAACACTTCTATTAAGTACTATTTTCTTACCTCTTAATCTTTCAAAAATTGATGAATCTTTTCTAATTAATTTATTTAACTGAATTAAACCTGGTTCAATTAAATAAACTACATCTGTGCATAACTCTTCTCCATCAAATTCATTTAAATCAACAAGTATTACTTCACTTCTTTGATTAGAATTAATAAATGATGCTAAATCATCAGTTCTTTGAAGTGATTTGTCATTTAAATAAATAAAATCATTTTTATCAACTTCAACCGCAATAACACCATATAATTTTTCTAATTGTTTTTTAAGCATATAAACAAGTGTTGTAGCTCCTGCACCTGCTGTTACATTTTTAAAACCAATAACTCTAAGTCTTGAATCTTCAACTTGATCCATTCCTCTTGATGCAGAGAATGGTTTAGATGCAACATTATTTAATTGATGATAACTTGCAACATCTTTATATGTATTAGGATTATCAATTAAAAACTTAACTGCATCAATAGTTTTAGTAAAGTTATAAATACCCATTGATACAAGTTGAGATAGATATGTTGGTGAATTAACTACTTCAGAATCATTTAAGAAAAGTACAACTTTACTCATATCAAGAAGTTGTGCAAGATCTTGAATAACACTAATATTTTCAAAATTTCTAATAGCAGTAATATCAAGTACCATTTTATTATAATAAAAATTAGATGGGAATTGAGCTGATATTTCTTCAGGTGTAAATTCACCATTTATGCTTTTAATTAAATCTATATCAAGATTAGCAAGTAAATCTTGATTTTTATTACTAACTATAACGTTCATATGTTACATCCACCTTTCAAACTATTTTAATAAATCTTTAGTTTCAAATACGTCATTTGTTGTACCATCTATTGTAAATGTACCTACATTTTCAACAACTGGTAAATTAAATTTAAAGAACATTTTAAGTTCATAATATACTTTATGTTTAGTACTATATCTTTTTCTTAAACAATAATGATATTTAACACCTGCTCTAGTTTCTTCTACTTTATTACTAGATTCCATTGTTTGAACTCCATACCACTTATTACCAACAGGACATGAATGTTTAACAGAATAAGAATTATATGTTAAATAACTATTAATAGTACCAATTGTTTTTGAAGTAACTCCTTCATTTTTTTCAATTATATTAAGTACTTCATTTTTATATTTATAAGCTCTAGAATAAGTTAAAGACAGTGTAAGGAAACTTACAAAGATTAAAATGAATATAATAACTAATTGATAAATCCATGTAGAACCTATTGTCTGTCTCATTTATTCCAACTCCTTTTTATCTATTTCCGTAAATAAGTTTTGTATCTCCACTTACTTTAAAACTCATAATACTATTTAAAACTGGTAAGTCTAACTGATAGAAAACTACTACTTGATAATAAACCATTCTAGGTAGTTCACTATATTTGTTTGATACATCTATTTCTCTAACACAATACGTTGATATAGCATTATCTCCATCTTGTCTTACACCATCACGACTATATCCGTACCAAACACCTTGATTTCTATCATCATTATTTTTATATAATCTAGAACAATTACCACCAGTTCTATAAGATGCTGTTTTAAGTCTTTCAACAATTTCTTTTGTTGTTTTATCACCAGATTTAACAGTAAAATCTATACCGTTATTTCTTTCAATTGCTTCAATAATATCATCTTTAACAGCAAATGCTTTAGAGTGGTTAATTGATAAACAAATGTAACCAGCAAATAAAAATACAAAGACAATAACTATTTGGAATAACCATGTTCCACCTATCGCTTCTTTCATCTACTAATTCACCTGCCTATCCCTTATATGGGCACTTAACTTTTTGTTTATTATAAGTGCATTCCACATATTTACATACTCTAGTTTTTGGGTCTTTAACGCAGCTTTTTTTAGCCTCATTAGAACAAATTGCTTCACTACACTTCGTATTTGAATTCAAATTATTCTTAAGAAGTGGCCAAATTACTGTAAAGAAAAAAGTCGATAGGAGTCCTATCGTTATTACAACAATAACAGTTGAATTTAGTTCACCAGTCGCTTCTTTCATTATAATACCCCTTTAAAGTTTATAATTATTTATTAATTATCTTTATTTGGACAAGTTACAGATTGAGTTTTTCCCTTGTCATCTATATAAGTACAAGCACATGTCTTACCACTACAATTTGCTGGACATACGGCATTAGCACAGTTAGTATTTCTTTGAATACTATTCTTAATACCAGGCCAGATAAATGCATAGAAGAATGCACCAACAGCTGCTATAGCAACAACTGTAATAACTGTCATATTTAATTCTCCAGTAGCTTCTTTCATATTTAAAAAATCCTCCTTATTTTTATTAATTCTAAAGTTATTATATCTTTTTTAATATAAAATATCAACTAATTTAAAAACGATTGTAAACAAAAAACTTAAGGTTTACACACCTTAAGTTTTATAAATTCATCATTTGTAAAACAGCAAGTACTAAAAGTACCATTACACCTACACCAGTTGATACTAGCATATGCATTGTTTTACCTTCCATTTTCTCAAGTCTATTTTTATATTTTGTTTCTCTTGCTTTTTGTTGAAGTGATGAAATAGATCTAGAAAATGCTAAAATTTGTTCTTGTTTTCTCTCTTGTCTACCAAGTGATAAACGATATAAAAGTCTCATCATACGCATTGAATCACGTACTGGATAAGTCTTAGCAAAATCCATATAAGGATTTATTGTATCATTACCAGCATTAATTTCATTAACTAATTGTTGTAATCCTTCTCTAAATATTTCAGGTGCATCATTCATTGATTTACCCATAGCAACAGGTACTGTATAGTGTTGAATTAATATTTCCAAACTCTTTAAGTAGTGAGGAAGCATTGCATCAATTTCATTTAAATGTGCTTTATAATATTTTTTGATATTAAAGTAATCTAATTTAAACACAAGTGCTCCTGCAAGAATTGCAAATATAACACGTATATAGTTTAGTTTTGCAATAAAGAAGAATAAGAATAATCCGGTAACAATAACACCATTTCTTAATCTTTTATTAAATAAGACATTAGGGTTTACTCTATCACCATATTTAGCTTTACAATAAAAATCCCAATCTTCTTCTTTTAACTTTCTAAAATACATTTCATTATCAGCAATAAAAGATGATGTTGAAATATTACCATTGTAAGCCATGATAAATATAATTAATATACCTAATATAATTATCTCTGCGTACATTATTCCACCCCCACATCATCGTTATAGTATTTTTCTCCATTTAGAAGGAACATACTATTAACAATTATAATAGCGTGTAAAATAATTTTTACGTACCATATTTCTATTAATGCGATATAGTTATCAGTATTTAGTAAAAATTGCATTACCATAACAAGTAAGAATAATACTAACCCAAATGTAATAAATCTTCTATGGAAGTTCTTTCTATCCATTTGGTCTCTATATACTCCTTCAACAAGAGCATCGATATCCATTGCCATGTTTTCTAGAGCTTCACCAGAATCTCTAGCACCTTCTTTTGTTATTTGAAGGAATAATTGATGCATATTTTTTACCATATAATATGGATACTTTTGATTAAAGTATTCTATTGATTGATCAATAGATCCATTTTCATAACTTAATTCAATCATTGTTTTTACATCAGATAATACTGGATCTTCTAATATTCCAGAATCTCTAACACCCTCTAGAGATTTAACAAATGATTGAGTTGTATTAAATTCCATTATAACGTTTGTTGTATATACTTGAATTTGTTCAAAAACATATTCACTATATATTCTTTTACATCTAAGATATGCAAGATAAGGAATAAATAGTATTGCAGCAGTTGCATAAAATATTGCCCATAAAATACTATAGAAATACATATAAGCAATACCACCACCTAAAGCAGCAAATATAATTACTTGTGATGCATATTGTTTAACTGTGTATTCTTGTCCTAATTCTTTAGTTTTTTCACGAACGATTTTAAAACTATAAGGTGCATACTTATTGTATACATTTGCTACTTGAGACGCAAAAAACTTATAAACATTGTCGCCAGTTTTTTTTCTATACGAAATAACAAACACAGCTATAAATAATAGTATAAATAGCTCCATATGTTCCCCTTCTTCCTAGTATTCTTATAGTTCATCAATATCATCATCAAAAGTAAAACTATTTACTTTTTGTTGATTACTTTGTTCGCTTGTAGTGTTACTTGTTGCAGTAACGTTATTAATTGCACTAGCAATTGTCGTAAAACTTGGTTTAACTACATTTTGTGCACTATTTACTGTAGGTGTTGGTCTAGCTATAGTAGCAGTTGTATTTACACTACTTATAGTAGGTTTAACATCTACATTATTTTCTTTTTCAATTGATTCGCTAGATTTATCAGAAGTTTCATCATTTTGATTCTCTTCTACAAATAGCTTATCCTTTATAATTATACCTTGTGCTCCAAGGATTTGTCTAATATATTTTGTTGGATTGTTAAAAGTTAACGTTCCATCAATATTTTTTCTAAATATAACATTTGTTTTAGCTTCGTTATTATCATCAACATAAAATTCACATACTTCTACTATTTCACGTTGGAATCTTCCAAGTTCTGCTGACATATAACCTTTAACATGTATTCCTATTTGAACATATCTATGAATTGATTTTAAGAATTGATCAATGTCTAGATTACTTTCAAGTAGTGAGTACATACGCATTGGTATATTAGCTGCCCTATCTGAGTGGATAGTAGATAAAATGCAGTGACCAGATGATATAGAGTTTCTAACACTCATAACTGCTTCAGCTGAACGAACCTCTGATAGTAAAATCCATCTTGGGTTTTGTCTCATACATGTAACAAGTACATCTGCATAATCAGCTATGTTATTAGTTTTCATTGCAATTATTGATCTATGTGGGAAAATTCTATCTAAGTGTAACTCTAATGTATCTTCGATAGTTATTAACTTTTCATTATCAAGTGTATTTGATGCTAAAAACTTAACAAGTTCTGTTTTACCTGAACCAGTTTCTCCACTAACAATAATATTGCAGTGACCTTTAACACATGTTATTAGAAAATCTAGAAGATTTTCTGTAACATATTTTTCATTTATTAATTTATCTTTATTTAATCTTATCTTAGCAGGTGTTTTACGTATTGTAACAGCAATACCATTTGTTGCTATTGAATCATGAATGAAGTTAAGACGAAGTTCAGCACTCTCAGCATCAAGAAAAGGGTGAGCCATATTAAACGACTTACCCATTACATTTGAACATTGAAAAGCGAGCTTTTCTATTAAAGGATTGTTTATCTCAGGTCTTTCAACACGATACACACCTTTATCTAGAGTTTTAATGTAGATTTGACCTTCATTATTATACTCGATATCAGTTACATTATCGTCTTGTAAAAACTCCTTGATAGGCCCAAAATCGATTTGGGAAAATATTGCATCATTCATGCTAGCCACCTCTAATTTTTATTCTTTTTATTCTTTAATTAATATATCTAAATTAGTCACGAACTGGTGCAGATTTAGATATAATATATTCTTTTAAGTAATTATTACTTATTTCAGTATCCCCAGGATTAGCAGTATATGATAAGTTACGAGGAACTGGTATTAAACTAAGTCCTATATCTTGTGCTTTATTTAAAATTAAGAACATATCATCAGGAACAGCAAATAATAATACATCTGCAGTACCTGCATCTGCAGTACCATCAAATACATGGTTACCAGCGTTATCTTTTACGTCCATAACTTTAATTGAAGTAATAAATTTACTAAATATTGGTCTACTTGAATCATCGATACCAGAAATATATAAATCTATAACATTTCCAGGGAAGATTGAATTACCATAAGTAGTTTCATTATCAACCTTTAAACTAAATACTGTATATCCATCTGGAATATCAGCAAAAGCTGAATCAGGCATTTGTTCAGATGATACTACTTGTTCTGTGTAAAATAATCCGTTAGCTGGAATAGATGATCCAACATTAACTTTTTTACCAATTAATTGACCAGCATCAGTAATAAGATTAGGAGTTTTACTAATAAAGTCTCCTGTAACATCGATGTAATCAATCATATCTGCTGTTATTTCTTCACGAGATCCTATAGCTTGTTTAGCAACAGGAATACTTTGTGGAGAAGTTGCTTGTTTTACACGATAGTTATAACCAAAGTATAAAACTAAAACACCAGCAATAACACCAAGGATTGTTACAGTATTCTTATTAGATAAGAATTTCTTGATTGTGTTTCCTAAATTACCCATTTTTATTCTCCCTTCAAAATCTACTTACTTTCATCAAGTCCAACTGTTGGATTAAGTTCAATTATTGAATCAATCTTATTAACAATATCAAATGAATCAGTATCACCGAATATATTAAATGTGTTAGACTTTGATGATACCTTTACTGACACCTTAGGAGGTGCTTCGTAGATATCATAAAATGAAATTGTATAAGTTGTACTTAAATTAGCAGATTCAGCGAATCTACGAAGAAAAGTTTCTACGAACTTTTCTTTGTTGATTCTTACTTCACCATATTGGCGATAATATCCATAATCTACTGCATCAAGCATTGATGCTTCAGTAATCTCTTTAACTAAATAATAGTCTTGAGTATTTGTTGATGTAATGTTTTGAATTAAAATCATTATTACTACAACAAATATACCAAGTAAAATTAACCAATAACCCCAATATGATTCTTTCATTACTTATTTCCCTTTCTACTTCCAAGCTGGTCCAACAGTACCAACTAATGTACATACATTATTATTATTTTTACAGTAGTCGCTTAATAAGAATGATTGAATTTTTTCACGACCATCAAGTGTTGGTTTAACAGTTGCCTTACTATTTTCATCAACTAATTTATCTAAGAATTCACTCTTACATACTTTATAATCATTTGCTTTAGCTTTAGCTATATCTTCTGCAGTTATAGAAGAATCATTCTTCTTAAGTGCTTCAAGTTCTTCAGAGAAGTTTTTACAATATAATGAATCATTTAAATAATCATTAACATTATCATTGTAATTTCTTACCCAAGTTACAACTGCAGGAGTAAATCTAAATGAATACTCAGGAGTTTCATAAATTGATTCACCAGCAGCTTCAATAGCTTCAATAGCAGCAGCAGCTTTTTGATTTATTTCAGCATCCCAGTTTTGACCAACTGTTCTACCATCAGCACCTATTTCCATAAGTTCAACTTGATGAGATGAGTATAGAAGTCCATGTTCTTCATCATATGCACATCCAAGTGATGAACATTCACTAGGACATTCAGGTCCAGTACAATCATCTTTTGGAATTTCACAGAATATTCCTTGTTCAGGATCTTCAATACAGTCAGTTGGACAGTTAGGACAGTTAATTACGTAAGAACATACGTAAGTTCCTTTGAAGTTAGTTAATGAATTTGTAATAGCAACTGGTGTAGAAGTTAAGTCTTTATCAACTAAACGACCTAATTTTCCACCATTAGCTTTATCATAGAATTCACCGATATCACTAAATTTAATATTGTAGTTATAAACACCTTTACTATCTTTTAGTGATACTGGAATAGATCCAGATGAGATAATCTTATCTGATTCAGGAATTGTTGATTCTAATGCGCTTTCAAGGATTGTATATTTATTTAATATATTACCATTTACATCAGTTTCAATAATACCTGTTGAATATTTAGTATAGAATACTGCCTCAGGAGCAAATACTCCTTCGATAGTAACAGATTTTTTAGCAAAGTGTGCAAGTGGAAGTGTTACATTAGCTGATGAACAAGAATATGTTTCACCATACTTATTACAAATTACACCAGTAACTGCATCTGTAACATCATCTACTTTATTTGATGCTTTACCATTAATACATTCATTGTAATTTTGGTTAACATCTTCACCTTTACAATACCAAGATTCAGAAGATTTTTTAGAATCTTGTTGTTTGAATTTTAATTCTTTATTTGGAAGCATATCGATATATTCTTCATCATAATCAAATGCTACATCAGGATTAAAGTCATATTCATCATCCCAACCAGCATTACATGCTTTCATATCTTTAATAATCTTGTTGTATTCATCTAGTGCTGCCATAAATTCTTGATCATTAGTTTTAGCACGTCCAGCATCAGATAATTCTTTTAACTTAGCTGATACAGCTGTAATGTCTTCTCTAAATGCTTGAGTATCAATCATATCAGAGTAACATGTTTTAGTACCTGTAATATTCATTTGTAGATCGAAATATCTACCACTTATAGCATAACGTCCAGCAGGAAGTTCCATGTTATAATCTTCTTTACAATAAATATTACAATATTTGTTATCTGAGAAATTATATTTTTGATCATTAACTTTAATGTCTTTAGTTACTTTGTATTCATGGTTTGTATCATCAGTTTCTTCCATAATACATACTTTAATATTTTCTGGTCCAGTAATTGTTGCAGTTTGGTTCTTTTCAAACTCACCTTCAGCAAATTCTTGACAAGTAAATGGAACATTAACTTTAGTTGAACAAACATCACAATAATTTTCTTTTAAGTTACACCATTTATCAATTCCAGCTTGATCATTAGCTTTTTTAGCAGCTACACAAGCATCAACTACATTGAATTGACCTTCTTCATGGCTCTTACAGCATTGATTAATCCATTCTTTAAATTCGCTTGTATTATTTTTATCAGGAACTTTAGCTTCACAAGTCCAATCCCAAGTATATGGGAATGAAGCTTCAGTATTATCATCCATTGGTTCAGTTGTACTACCGCTACCAACGAAGAATCTTTGTCTTTGATTGTTAACATCCATACCATTAACAGTATTGTTAATTGGATATAAGTATGCACCACTTAATTGACCAACAACTTTATATTGTGGATTAACATGGAACATTAATTTAACAGCTTGGTCTTTACCAACGTTAGCTGAAATTAAAGCTTTTACTTGAATAGTTACATCATCATCTGTTAATAAACTAGATAAATCAGTTTCTTTAGTAAATGTTGTCCATTCATCACCAGATCCTAAAACATTATATTTCATAGCATCTAGTTGAACATAACCAGTTTCATCAGGGTTAACATCTAAATATACTGGAGATTTAACTTCATTAGAAGCAAAACCCTTAAATGTTACAGAGAAATCATATTCTCTTGAAATAGCTCTGTTTGGTTGAATTGAATCAGATAATTGTTCAGATACAGTTTTAACTTCTCCTTCTGCAACCATTACTTCTTTACCAGTATTTTTACCAGTTAAAGTATTTGCTCCGTAAACGATAGCATCAAGAAGTAAACTTTTAGCTTCTCTTACTGTTTCATTATCTTCATTTAACTTATAACCATTACCGTCAAATGAATATCCAGTAAATCCAGCTCCTTTAGCAGCATCAGTTTTAACTTTAACAATTACATTATATAATTCATCAGCAATGATATCATCGTTATCATTTTGATCACAAGCTCCACCATTACATTGTGGAATAATAGCTTCTAATTCATCATTTGGTCTTTCAGCAGTCCAAATAAGTCCACTATTAATAAGTGCATATGCAGCACCTTTAGCATTATCATCACTATAAGTAACTCTAAAATCTGCATAATCAGTTACAGGGATGAATGCACGAAGTGCAGTTACTTTAGCGTAATAATCAGAATTTGAATTGATTATATAAAGGATAGTTGAATCAATTAAGTTAGATCCATCTAATACCTTTTCTACAACTAAGTTTTCTTGATTTGAGGCATTAGTTGCTTTTCTAGTAGGGTCTAAACAAATAATGTCATAGTTTTGTCCAGTAGCATTTTGTGTAGCAGCATGTTTTTTAATTGAATATCCCGCTTTACTACCTTTAAAAGTATAAAAATCATTAGAAGTTTTTTCTCCATTAGCATATCTATGGAAAGTTTCTCCTACATTAAACGCAAAAACATTATTGCATCCTATAAAGCACGCAATAACTAATGCAAAAGTGAATAATAATAATTTAGCCTTTTTTATCATATTAATCGACTCCTTCGTTTCTTAATTACCACAGTAGCAGTAACAACCCCTAGAACGATAATAATAGAGCCACCTATTATAAATCCTTTTTTATTCTTACTAAAGAATCCATTATCACCATCAGAATCCTTTAATTTCTCACTAGAAACCTTTTTATTTCTTTTTTGTACAACTTTTTGATAATCCTCAGCTGTAACATCTTCTGTAACATATTTTTGACATTCAGGTAAGCTAGTTAGTTCAGCACAAGCACCAATTAAATAGTATTCGTTATATTTTGGAAGTGTTAGATGATCTGTAACGATTTCTTCATCTGGACAACTCGTGTTCGAACTAGTATATACCTTATAAGTTAAATTTGCAATACTTGATGTATTTTTAATATCAAATGCTGCAACACCGTCTACTGCATCCTTTCCATATAATAGTTTTGTGCTATTATCATTTGGATTAGTGATTTTAACATATAGGTTATCAGTAAGATTAACTACTGATACTTTGAAGTAATCAACTTCAATTTGTGAGCTGTTACCAAAATCAGAGTCATCTGGAAGTGTGTCAGTAATAGTTTCAGTCTTAATTTCGTAATTTAATTTAACTTCTGCAGCTTCTTGATTAAGCTTTGAAAGTTCACTGTAATTACACTTTGACGCACTAACTGTAGATGTACCAATTAAGGTAGCAAGTAAGCCAGCAAAAACAACATTTAATTTTTTCATAGTATTACACCAACCTCTGCCAAAATTATACACCATATGGTATATATTTTCAAGAAGTAAAGATGAAAAAAACAAAGTCATTTCGACTCTGTTTTTTATCATTATTTCCATGCTGGACCAACGCTTATTTCAAGGTTACAAGTACCTTGTTTTTCGCAGTATCCACTGTTTAACCATGATGTTGTTTCTCTATTAAATACGATACCAGGATTCTTGCCTGTACCATACTTTTTCTTTAAGCCATCTAAGAATGTACTAGTACATATTAAATAATCATGTTTCTTAGCTTCTTTTTTCTTTTCGGCTTCTGTTAAAGTAGATGAATAATCAACACATGTTAATGAATCATTTAAGTATCCACCTGATTTTAAATTATCTCTATTATATTCTTTAATTTCCGAAATCATTGATGGAGTTAAATTAAATACATAAGCAGATGTTTTTCCATAATCAACATCACCAGTATTAACTATTTCAAGAAGTGTTTCTTTACCCTTTTCAGTTTCAAAGTTATAACCCATTGCACGTTTATTAGGATTTGGATCACTTACTGAAATTTGTCTAGTTGAGAAATTATATCCTTTTTTATTATCTTTATTTGTTGTTGTAGTTTGATCAAATGCACAGAATGGTTCACATGCAGATGGACAATACTCACCAGTACATGGTGTATCAGTAGTTGTTGTCTTATCTGGTACATAATTTGGAGTACAGAATATTCCTTGTGCCGGATCTTCAATACAATCAGTTGGACAGTTAGGACAGTTAACTACATAAGAGCAATAGTAATTTCCTTCAAATTTAGTATCTTCATTAGCAAGAACAAATGCTTGTTCACTACCTACTAATCTACCTGTTTTTCCAACTTTATCATAATATTCTCCAATACCATCAAATTTAACATCAAAGACATAAGCTCCTCTAGTCTTATTTAATTGAATTGGTAAATCACCTGAATCAATAACATTATTTGTAATTGTAGTAATTTCAGATGATAATAAATCATATTTACTTAAATTACTTTGACCAACTGATTCAATATCTTTAACAATACCTTCTAAGTTCTTAGTTGCAAATAACACAGGAACTACATAAGTGGTTTGTTTAGTAATAGTTTTCTTTGCGAATCTAGTATTGTGATAATTTCCACTTTGGAACTCAGTTACTGTCGCTGGTAAGTTAGCTGTATTAGATACGCTAGCATTACCTCCTATACATTCATTATATTTTCTATCAGTATCTACACCATCACATAACCATGGTTCAGACTCAGTTGTTTTAATTAATTTATTACCTTTTGAGTCAATAGCTGGAACTAGTTTTAATCTACCATTTTCTTTATATTTACTATTAGCAGATTTAATATAGTTTTCGTCATAATCTAGTGTTATCTTATGAGAATCAAAATCAATATCATTAGTCCAGCCTGCATTAGCACAGAACTTATATTGTTGATAAGCTTTCTCATTATCAACAGCTGGATTATTTAAATCAGCTACAAATTGTTCATAATTGATTTTATTTGTATAACAAGTTTTAGTTCCAGATACATCAATTGAAAGTCCAAAACTTCTACCTGCATTTTCCCATTTACCTGTTGGAAGTCCTATAACATAATCTTCCTTACAGAATACTTGGCAATAAGGATTATCCTTAGCAGCTTGTTCCCTTTTATATTCATATGTATTAAAGTTTTCATCATAATAATCAAGAACACATATTTGAATATCTTCAGGATCTTTTACAATTGCATCTGTTGGATTAGCACATTGCATTAAATGTCCATCAGAGAATTCTGTACAAGCTTTAGGAACGCTTACTGTACCATTACAGTAATCACAATGTTCTTCTTTAACTTTACAAGCTCTAGATCCAGCTCCACTTTTCTTACAATCATCTATAACGCTGTAAGCTTTAGAACTTGATGGTCTACAACAAGTTTTTAAGAATGTTTTAAATTTTTGTGTATCATTTTTATCAATTTCTTGAGATAAACAATCAGGTTCCCAAGTATAACTAAATGTATGAACTACATCATCAGGTGCAGGTTGTGATACATCACCATCTGCTACCATGAATCTTTGATATACACTTGTATAATCAGTTTCATTAGGATATAAGATAGCTCCTGATAAATCACCTTTTACCATATATTGTGGATCTACACTAAATGTAACTGAATAAGCTTCAGATGAAGTTGCATTTGTAGATACTAAAGCTTTAACTTCAATAATTACATCATCAGAATCAATTATAGATGCAAAATCAGTAGCACTAGTAAATTCTTTCCATTCTTCTCCACTATTTAATTTTCTATATAAAGATTTATCAAGTGTTATCTTTCCAGTTGTATCAGGGTTAAGTGATAACTTAACGTATGATTTTTCTTCACTTGAAGCAAAACCTTTAAAAGATACTGAAAAATCTATTTCTTTTTGTTGAAGTTTACTTGGATCTCTGTATGCATCAAGAACTTCAGATACTTCATTAGTTACTTTTTGATTTAATATAGTAGTCTCTTTACCAGACTTATTTCCATTTTTTACTTGTGCAGCGTAATGAACTGCTTCATGTATAAGTGTTCTTGCATTTCTATTTACTTCAATATCACTATTTAATCTATAAAAATCACCAGAAAATTGGAATTTTTCACCGCGAGTAGTATTATGAGAACTATTTGAATTTAGTTGTGCAACACCATTTCTTGCAAGGATATGATCATATAACTCATCAGCAATAATATCACCAGCAGAACCTGGAGTTGTATCACAGTTATTTTCAACGCATCTATCTCTAAATAATGCATGAATATCATCATTAGATGCTTCGGCTACCCAATATAATCCACTATTAATTTGTGCATATATTGGAGTAAAGTCAGCATTTAAAGTAACGTTAAAGTTTGCATGTTCTGTTAAAGGTAAGAACGCTCTAACAGCAGTAAGTCTTGTTTCATAAGAATAATTTGATGCACTCATTATGTAAAGGAATGCTGCATCAACAGGATTATTATTATTAAGTTCAGCTTTAACAATTAAGTTACTATTTGCTCTTTTCCAACCATCAATACAAAATAAATCGTATGTTGCACCAGTTGAATTTCTTACACCAGTTTGTTTATGTATTTCACCAGTATAATATTGAGTACTTCCATTTATAGTTCTTTCAATATAATTTTCTATGTACTGACTTTGTGAAGCGTTTTTATTAAATGTTTCATTAATATTAAATGCAAATGCTTTAGGTGCTATTGCAAGAAAAGTAAATAAACCAATAAATATTTTCTTTTTCATTCTTAAGCACCTGCCCTTACATAATTCTTAATAGGAGTAACAACTGCTGTATAGTTTGTATTAGCAGATATAGTTGCTTCATCACCTTCTTGGAAAACAGTACCATTAGGTGCTCTCCAACCAACAGCTTGATATCCTGCCTTAGTAATTATTTTAGGAAATAATATATGACAAGATTTATCTTCTTGGTTAGTAAACTTACCACAAGTAAATGATGGGAATGAAACATCTTTAACTTTATCTTTATCTGAATCAGATACTATAAAATTAGCATTAAATGAAACACATGATGCATCCCCTGATGATGTATTAGCTGTTGTAGTGCCTGTATCATAGTTAGTTGAATATCCAGGAGTTACAGTAGTTGTAGAACCTGGTTTTCTTCTAGAAGTTCCACCACTTGATTCTTCTAATGATGCTGTTGTATTAGTTCCAGCACTTTCATAAGAATTTGTTACATCCATTTCAAGAATTTCATCTATTCTATTTACAATATCAAATGTTGAAGTATCACCAAATATATTAAATGAAGATGATTGAGATTTAACTTCTACAGATACTTTTGGAGGTGCTTCATATATTTCAGAGAAACTAATAGTATATGTTGTTGCAAGATCTGCTGTTTCAGCAAATCTTCTAACAAAACTTTCTACAAATTTTTCTTTAATAATTCTTACTTCACCATATTCTCTATAGTAACCATAATCAACTGCATCAATCATAGCAGCTTCAGTTATTTCTTTTACAAGATAATAATCTTGTGTATTACTTGATGTAATATTTTGAATTAATAACATAATTACTATTACAAATATACCAAGAAGTGTAAGCCAGTAGCCCCAGTATGATTCCTTCATATTTTAAAACCTCCCTTATTTTAAAATAATCTTCTTTTTCTTCTAATTTCTAGTAGTATTAATACTGTTGTAAATAAAACTAGAACACCTAAACTAATAATTAAAACTTTATATTCTTCAAAGAAAGATTTATCCTCTTCCTTTTTTATAATTCTTACATTATTTCGATTAGTCTTTTCATTTTTAATTGTAGAATCTTTTCTAACAGCTTGATTAAAAGTATTATCATCTATTCTGGCATTAACAAATTTACTACATACATAAGATGCGTTATTAACACAATCACTTCTTTTGCTATATTCATTAAACATAGGAAGTTCTAATGTAGTTGATCTTATTTCTGTACCAGCACACATTGTTTCACTTGATGCATAAAATGTGACTTGAAGTGATGCTTTATCAGAAATATAAGGCCAGTTAAATCTTATTTCATTACCGTTACTATTTCCATAATAAGTATTATAAAAATTATTTTGTTCATTTTCTACTTTTATATATAAAGAAGATGGAAAGTTACCAATATAAACATCTATTTGATCTCCATTTTCTAAATACTTAATAGGAGTTTCAAAAGCAGCTTGTTGAAGTGTAGCTTGAGTTTCATAATCGCACTCTGCATTTACGTTAAGTGAAAACATAAAAAACATTATTCCAAATAAAAATAACTTCTTCACCTATCATCTATCCTATCTATATTTATATTATCAAAATATGGTAAAGCATGCAATTAAAACTTATTTATTTTTACCTCTATCTTTGGTATATTAATTAATAAGTAAGGTGATTATATGAACAAAATTATAGACATACTAAAATGGATAGCAATCGCTATGATATATATAGTATTATCAGCTTTAACATATAGCATAGGAACAAATGAAAAAATCCATAATATATACTTACAAAACACTATCTTAATTGGTGGTGAGGTACTACTCCTTTTAATTTTTTATTTAATATTTAGAAAACAAATTAATAATAGTTTTAAAGAATTAAAAGGAAATAAAAAAAGAATAATCAAATACGTAATTATTATATGGATTATTGGTTTAACACTAATGGTTGCATCAAATACTCTATTATCAAAATTTATAAAAGATATGGCTGAAAATGAAGCCGCTAATAGAGAACTACTTGATAAATATATGATCTATGCGATACCATCAATGGTTATAATTGGTCCATTCATTGAAGA
>JAILQR010000004.1 GCA_024698845.1 Bacilli bacterium
ATACCTATATTTTTATATCAAAAATTTAAAATGAATAAAAATATATTTATGAAAATATTTATAACATTACCTATAGTATATTTCGTGTATATTATAGGCTATAAAGATATTTATAATTTACTACCATTTATTGCACTTTTAGTAGAGATATATTTAGTACCTGAACTTAATAATAATAAAAAGGTTGTTAGTATTTCACTTAGATGTATTTTATTAATGACATACTTTTATCATAACAATTTAATTCTACTATTTATTTTAGAAACTATTGATTTAGCGTTCATGTATGGATATATGTTTATAAAGAAAATTGTTAGAGTATCTGATAGAGGAACAAGCCCTATAGGTAAATTGTAAAGACTATGTCTTTATAAACTTTACCATAGTGCTTTTTATTTTGATTTAAACTATAATACTTATTATGGTGAATAATAATGGAAATTAAAAAACGAGACATGATGATTTCTAATACACTTGTAGGTAAAGCTGATAAGTTATTCTATTCTAAAGTAATAGAAGATAATAATTTTAAAGCTGTAGCAGGTATAGTTAAATGGACTAATGTATTAGAAAAAGTAGAGGTACATTATAATTTTAAAGATGAAGTTATTATTGATAATAATTATACATGGGTTGAAATAGCACCAATGGATAATAACTTTTGGATTAAAGCTATGTATGATGAAAAAGATAAATTAATAGAAGTATATATTGATATTACAAGAAAAAATAATTTTGATGATATTAGTAATCCTAAATATGAAGACTTATTTTTAGATATTGTTATACCTAGAAAAGGTCATATTTATCAAATGGATGAAGTAGAATTAATGAAAGCGTATACTGAAAAAATAATAACTGAAGAAGAGTTCTATGGAGCTAAAAAAATTAGTAAAAAATTAGTTGAATACATTACTTCACATCATCAAGAATTTTTAGATTATCTTAAAAATTTAAAATTAGAACTTGAATACGAGATGGAAAATAGGTAAAATACTATATACCACTCGTATTTTTTTATGAGTAGAATATTATTTCGGTAGGAGTATTAATAATGGGTAAGAAAACCAAAAGAAAATCAAGCGGAATATATAAAGAGGTTGCCCTTGGGCTTGATCCCAAAAATGCTATTCTTGGAAAAGAAAAAGATATTTATAGTATTTTAACTAGTGATGAGAATGCTATTACAGATATGATTTCAGGTGTTGAAGATCCTATATTATCTGTTTCATTATTTATGGACTCTAATGCTGTTTATCATTCATTTGATAATGGAGAACACTCTTATATCTGTTTAATTGATGGAGCAGTTTTAGAAAATGTTGTTTTAGTAAGAAGAGTAGAATCTTATGTAAAACTAAAAAATAATGGAGTAGTTACAGCTGAATATCCTGTGTTATCAAATGATTATGTAGTTTGTGAACTAGGTACTTTAACTAACGCTATAGGTTCAAGTAATATTAAAAGTTTTAAACAAATTACTGAAATTGTAACATACGGAGACATATTTAGAGTTAAAGTTAATAGCAAACAAAAAGTAAGGGAAAAAGTAGGTAACTAATATGGAAATAACAAGTGAGCAGGAGCTCATAAATTATCTTAATCAAGTAGTTACAACAGATGATATTGTTGTTAGATTTGATTTTGATTTTGTAATAAATCTAGAAAGTGAAGTTGATTCAATATTTAAACTTGATGGTTTTGAAACAACTAATATAGAACAAACTAATAGTTTAAATAAAAATGTAAAAAGAGCTAAAGAATATGGAATAAACTACAACGCATTTGCTAAGATGTTATTTCTAAGTGGATATCAACTTGTATTTACCACATATTGTGAAGGTGAAAAGTATTCAGCGAAGACATTAGATGCTTTGTTTAAACTTAATAGAGATATTGAATTAGATGATCAATTTTTTGTTGAGATATCTAAAAAAACTAGAGTAAGAAAAAAGAATGGAATCAAATAATTGATTTCATTCTTTTTTATTTACTTCTAATACCTTGATAATAATTTCTTTTTTTCATTTCTTTATCTATATCATTTAATAAGACAAATTTTTTGATTAACCATCTAGGTTCAATTAAGTCTTCTAATATTGGATCTCCTGTTATTCTTTCAATAACAATTTTTTCGTCGAGATAGGTTAATTGTTCACATACGATATCAATGTACTCATCTTTAGATAAAACATGAAATGGTTTTTCTTTATATATGTCTGCAAGCTTCGTATTTTCAATGATATGAAGCATATGTATTTTAACAGCATCTACTTTTAAATTGTTTATAAATTTTGCAGTATTTATCATCATATCTTTTGTTTCGTTAGGTAAGCCATTTATTATGTGTGCAACTACAAATATATTTCTTTCTTTTAACTTATTAACAGCATCTTCAAAATCTTTAACTGTATGACCTCTATTTATATATTCTAAGGTTTCATCATAGCTTGATTGAAGACCAAGCTCAATTGTTAAAAAAGTTCTTTTATTAATATCTTCTAGATAATCAAGTAGTTCATCACTTATACAATCAGGCCTTGTTGCAATTGATAAACCAACAACGTTATCTTCTTTTAATAATGGCTCATATATTTCTTTTAATTTATCAACAGATGCATATGTATTTGTGTTTGCTTGAAGATATGCTATGTAGTAACTATCTGGCCATTTTCTAAGCATAACATTTTTAACTTCCTCAAATTGTTCTTTTAAACTTTTATTATTATCGACTATATTTGATTTACTTCCATCACTACAAAATATGCATCCACCTGTACTTTTATTAGGACATGAAAAATTAGCATCCAAAGCTACTTTGAATACTTTCTTTCCAAATTTATTTTTAAGAAAATAATTGAATGTATGATATCTTTTATTATCTAGTGTGTATAAAAACATATATATCAAATCCCTTTAAGTATTATAACAATAAATAATTGTTTTGTTAAATCATATATGTTAGAATATGAATAATAGGAAGGGTGTTGACAGATGATGAATCAGGCTGGTCAAAACAATGCTGTCTTTAAAGGTAGTAAATATCGCATTACTGTTTTATCTGAACGTCTAATTAGACTTGAATATCACCCTGAAGGTAAATTCTTAGATGAGAAAACAGAATTTGCTATTAATAGAAACTTCCCAGCTTTTGAATATAAGGTTCAACAAGATGGACAATTTTTACAAATATCTACAAGTTACTTTGTTTTAACATATAAAAAAGAAGCACCATTTAGTGCTGCTAAATTTGCACCTGATGCAAACTTAAAAGTTACACTTGTCAACACTGATAAGTATTGGTATTTTAATCATCCTGAAGCAAGAAACTTTGGTGGTAGTGCTATATCATTAGATGCTAATGGAACTAATACTAAATTATCTAGAGGTTTATACTCAACTGATGGTTTTGCATCTGTTGATGACTCTAAATCTTTAATTATAGATAATGATGGATTCATAATAAAACCTGATGATAATAATAGAGTGGATACATATTTGTTTATGTATAGACGTGATTTTGGTTTATGTTTAAAAGATTATTTTCATCTAACTGGTAAACCTGCATTAATACCTAGATATGCTCTTGGTATTTGGTGGAATAGAGAAAAAATATATACTGATGAAGATATTAAGAAGATTATTCATACGTTTAATAAATATAAAATACCTCTATCAGTTGTTTTATTAACTGATTTTTGGCACATTAAAGATTCAAGAAATTTAGATAAATATAAAACAGGTTATACATTTAATCCTGGATTATTCCCAGATCCATTTGATTTTACTAACTATCTTCATGAAAGAGGAGTTAGAGTAGGTTTAGCAATAGATCCATATGAAGGAATATATCCACATGAACTTATGTATAAAGAAATTAAGCAAGAATTAGGTCTTGAAGGTGAAAAAGATAAAGTTATACCATTTAATGCTTTTGATAAAAAAACATTAAATGTATATTTTAATAAATTAATATCACCACTAGTTCATGATGGTATTGATTTTTTCTGGATAGATTATAAAAAGGATTTATCAACTCTTAAAGCACTTGATTATTATCATTATAGTGATTTATTTATTAAATCAAATAATAGACCACTATTACTTTCTAGAAATACTATGTCAGCTGCTCATAGGTATCCAATTCATTATTCTGGTGAAACAACTGTAAGCTGGGATACTTTAAATTATTTACCAGCATTTAATTCATCAGCATCTAATATAGGATTATCTTGGTGGAGCCATGATGTTGGTGGATTTAAAGAAGGTATAGAAGATAGTGAACTATATATGAGATATGTTCAATTTTCTACATATTCTCCTATATTTAGATTTGCGGCAAAAAGAGGTCCTTATTATAAAAGAGAACCATGGCTTTGGGATGTTAAAACATTTAATGTAGTTAGAGATTATTGTTCACTAAGACAAAGATTAATTCCATATATATATTCTGAAGGATATAAATATAGTAATACTGGTATGCCTCTTGTACAGCCTTTATACTATACTAATCCTGAAGTATATGATGAGCCACAATATAAAAATGAATATTTCTTTGGTACTGAATTATTGGTATCTCCGATAACAAAGAAAAAAGATGAAATCATGAACCGTGTCGTTCAAAGAATTTATCTACCTAAAGGTATGTGGTACGATTTTAAAACAGGTAAAAAATTCCCAGGTAATAAAAGATACATTGCTTTCTATAAGGACGAAGATTATCCAGTATTTGCTAAAGCTGGAACTATAGTACCTTTATCTGTATTTGATGAAAATATAAATGTATCTAATATTCCATCAAAGATGGAAATACATATATTCCCTGGAGAAAGCAATACATATAAATTATATGAAGATGATGGTGTAACTAAGTTATATGAAAAAGGTTATTACACAATAACTACAATTGATTATAACTACATGCAAAATAATTACACATTAATCATTAGACCATCAGAAGGTAAAAATGGTATATTACCCCCAACAAGAGACTATGTTGTAAGATTTAGAAATACAAGACAAGCAGATGATGTTGTTATATATGTAGATCAAAGTAAAGCTGATTTAGAATATGAAACATATCAAGATGATACCGATTTTATTGTATCTATTAAAGATGCTCCAACTACTAAACAATTAACTATTAATTGTAAGGGTAAAGATATCGAAATAGATGCAGTTCGTATTATTAATGAAGATATTAACTCAATCATTAGTGATTTAGGTATAAGAACAATGCTAAAAGAAAGAATAGCAGCTATCATCTTTAGTAAGGATTTATCTATACGTAAAAAACGTATTATGATAAGAAAATTAAAAAAAGATGGTTTATCAAGTTTATTCATTAGAATGTTCTTAAATTTACTTGAGTATATATCTCAGTTATAATACGAACTGCATCTATTTCGATATCTTTACCCTTAC
>JAILQR010000041.1 GCA_024698845.1 Bacilli bacterium
TGACGGTATACAGTAAAAATAAGCCTATACATGAAGATGCTATATATATAAGTGTTAAATAATTATTTATATGGTATAATTACTTGTAGGTGATTTTCATGGAAAGATTACAGAAAACTATCGCAAATAGTGGATATACATCAAGAAGAAATGCAGAAAAGTTAATTGAACAAGGTAGAGTAGAAGTTAATGGTGAAACGGTTACTAAATTAGGTACACTTGTATCACCAAAAGATATTATTTCAATTGATGGCGTAATTATAAAAAAGGAAGAAAAGAAAGTATATTATCTACTTAATAAACCTAGAGGTGTTATTTCATCATTTAAAGATGAACATGATAGAAAAACTGTTGTTGATTTAATTAATACAGATCTAAGAATTTATCCAATTGGAAGACTTGATTATAATACTACAGGATTACTTCTTTTAACTAATGATGGAGATCTGGCTAACTATTTAATGCATCCAAAAAACGAAGTTAAAAAAACATACCTTGCAAAAATAGAAGGTATATTAGAAAAAGAGGATATTATTAAACTGAAAAAAGGTATTGTTATTGAAGGAAGAAAAGTAAATACTTCTAATTTTAAAGTTAAAAGTAAAGACATTGAAAAGAATACTTCTTTAGTAAAAATAACAATTGTTGAAGGAAGAAATCATATAGTTAAAAAAATATTTTCCTCTTTAAAACATGATGTTATTAGATTAACTAGAACTAACTATGCATTTTTAAATCTTGATGGTCTTAAGTCTGGTGAGTATAGAGAGTTATCTATTAAAGAAGTAAAAAAATTATTTAGCCTATAAAAAAAACTCCTTAAAGGAGTTTTTTATTTGCAATCACAATCTTCACAACCGCAAGAACAATTTTCATCGTTTGAACAATCGCTGCAGCAATCGCATCCGTCACAAATTGATATAGCTCCAGTTGGACAAGATTCTATAGCACTTTGTAAGTTTTGTGAATCTTGATTTTCATTATTGATAACACTTGATAAACCGTTATCATTAAAATCAAAATGTTCTGAGTCGATAGCTACACAAGCTCCGCAACCTATACATTGTTCTTCGTTTACGCAAATTTTCTTCATTTCATATCACCTAAATTAATTATAAAAAAAATAGACTTTAAAATCAATTATATTATTTAAAAATGAGTAAATATATGTTATTATTTTATTAGGATTGGAGTGTAGCTTATGCAATCAAGAATGGAAAAGTATACTGAAGCTCATGAACAATTAGGATCTAGATCTAAACGTAATGAGGAGTTATATAAATCTATATCAGAACAAGAACTTGATAAATATACAGTAAAAGAAAATGCTACTATACTTGGTGATAATGGTGCTAGCATTGATGTTGAACATATTAAAAGAATTCTTGAAACAAGATATAATGAAGCTCCAAAAAGAAAATCAATAATTATTCCTGATGAAAAAGAAGATACTGAAAATGAAGTAATTGAAACAAAGGAATATGATATTAATTTAATATTAGAAAAAGCTAAAGAACAAGAAAATCTAGATTATGAAAAAAATAGATTTAAAAAATTAAGAGATACTCAATATGATATTTTAAAAGATTTAAATATTGATACAACTAATTCTAAAGAAGAGAAAACAGAATCAAAAGATGAACTTATGGAACTTATTAATACCATAACTCAAAAAGAATTAGAAAACAGAAAAAATGAAGAAAATGATCCTCTTGATTTATTTCCGGATTTAAGAGGTGATGAAGATACAGTTGTTTTAGAAGGAATGTCTACTTCTGAAAATAATCAAATAGTTGAAAAAGATAAAATAGTTCCAGAAGAAGAAAAAGAAGAAAATACTTTCTATACAACATCCACTGTTTTTACTCAAAGTGATTTTGATGACTTTGAAGATTTAAAGAAAGAAGTAAAGGGACATAAAGTAGTTTTAATAATTGTAACTACTTTAGTAATTATCGGACTTTTAGTAGGTATATTCCTTCTTCTTAATAATTTTTTAGGTATAAATTTCTTTAAAAGATAATATATAAATATTATCTTTTTTTCATATATTTAATTATGAAAAGAAGAATA
>JAILQR010000060.1 GCA_024698845.1 Bacilli bacterium
GGTAACGATTTCTTTAAGTAATATGTAACTCTATCTAGTTTAAGCTTAAAAGATTTATCATTTTTACTTTTTCTAATGTTTCCTTTAGATTTGTTCTTAGTTGTGCCTTTATTATCGTTTTCATCAAAGAAAAACTTCTTACCAAATTTAACCATAACAATCATCCTTTTATTGTATTTTCTTTTTTAATATATCATATAATTTTATAGCTTTGTTATAATTTTAAATAATTTTACGATAAAATAGTAAATCTTTAACATAATATCGTAAAAAAAATGATTGTTTTATTAGATGTTTTATGTTAATATCTATATTGCAGTTATATGTTTTCATGTAACTAGTAGTTAAGTGGGAGGGAATACTTGCGGATTACGCCTGTACCACTTACGCGAAAATTTATATATATTTTTATAGGAGGTGTTTTCGTGGCAAAGGAAATCGTAAAGAAAATCAAATTACAAATCGAAGCTGGTAAAGCTACACCTGCTCCTCCAGTTGGAACTGTTTTAGGACCTGCTGGTATTAACTTACAAGAGTTCTGTTCAAAATTTAATGAAGAAACTCGTGATAAGATGGGTGATGTAATACCAACTGAAATTTCTATTTATGATGATAGAAGTTTTGATTTCGTTTTAAAAACTCCACCAGCTGCATTCTTAATTAAGAAAGCTGCAAAAATTCAAAAAGGATCTCATAAGGGTGCTAATGAATTAGTTGCAACAATCTCTAAAGATGAATTAAAGAAAATAGCAGAAACTAAATTACCTGACTTAAATGCTTATGATGTAGATGCTGCAATGAATATTATTGAAGGTACTGCTCGTAATATGGGTGTTGCTATTAAAGGTTTAAATGATGCAGAGATGGCAGAACAAGCTAAAGAAGCTGCTATTGAAGAAGCTGAAATGGCTAAAAGAGATGCAGAACTTGCAGAAATGGAAGCAGAAGCTAAAGCTGATGTTGACGTTAATGTTGAAGTTATTGGAGAAAAACAAGAAGAAACTACTGAAGAAAATTAATTGTTTTCTTAATATAAAAAATTATCCGCTAATATACCACAGTTAGGAGGTAAATCTATGAAACGTTATGGAAAGAAATATGTGGAAGCTTCTAAAAAAGTAGATAAAAACAAATTATATACTTGTGAAGAAGCAGTTGAATTAGTTAAATCTACTTCAACTACTAAGTTTGATGCTTCTGTTGAAGTTGCTATTAAACTTAATATTGACGCAAAGAAATCTGATCAACAATTAAGAGGATCTATGAAATTACCTAATGGTACTGGTAAAACTAGAAGTATCTTAGTTTTAGCTAAAGGTTCTCAAGCTACTGAAGCAAAGAATGCTGGAGCTGACTTTGTTGGTGATGTAGATATGATCGAAAAGATTGAAAAAGAAAACTGGTTTGATTATGATGTAATCGTTGCTACTCCAGAAATGATGCCACTTCTTGGTAAAGTTGGTAAATTATTAGGACCTAAAGGTTTAATGCCAAATCCTAAAACTGGAACTGTTACAACAAACGTTGTAAAAGCAATTGAAGATATTAAATCTGGTATGGTTGAATATAAAAATGATACTTATGGAAATATTCATATGGTATTTGGTAAAGTTTCATTTGATGCTAAAAAATTAGCTGAAAACTTAGACTTTATCGTTAAATCAATCGCTAAAGCAAAACCAGCTGCAGTTAAAGGTCAATTTATTACTAATATTTCAATTTCTAGTACTATGGGTCCTGGAATTAAATTAGATAAAAATTCATTTGACTTTTAATTATTAAATAATTATAATACATGTTAGTTAAAGCAATTACCAAAGACAGCAGGGACTATTTATAGTTTAATTATCCTGCCGAGGGAATTCTAAAAATACTTTTTTATATGATATTTTTAGCTTTCCGATTTGGGAAGCTTTTTCTATAAATACATAAGGAGGAAATATGGCAAGCGAAAAGATTTTAGATGCTAAAAAAGCTATTGTTTCTGAGATTGTTGACAAAATTAAAAACAGTGAATCTGTTATAATTTTCCAATATCAAGGATTAACAGTTAGTGAACTTAGTGATCTAAGAAACAAACTTAAACCAACTGATGCTGAAGTTAAAGTTTATAAGAATACTTTACTAAAAAGAGCACTAGATGAAGTTAAAGTAAACTTAGACGAATTCCTTGAAGGTCCAAACGCTATTTTATTTGGTAAGAACTTACTTGAACCAATTAAAGTAATCGCTGACTTTGCTAAGGAAAACGAAAAACTTGATATTCGTGTAGGTATCATAAGTGGCGATAGAGCTGAACTTGATACAATTAAAGAATACGCATCAATACCATCAAGAGATGGATTATTAACTATGATTGCTGCTGGCATGATGAAATATGCTCGTGATTTAGCTATAGCAATCAATATGTATGCAGAAGAAAAGGAAAAAAATAATTAATTAGGAGGAAAGAATATTATGGCAAAATTTACAAAAGATGAATTTATTAAAGGAATAAGCGAAATGACTATTCTTGAACTTAAAGAATTAGTTGACGCTATGAAAGATGAACTTGGAATTGACGCAACTGCTGTTGCTGTTGCTGCTCCAGCTG
>JAILQR010000046.1 GCA_024698845.1 Bacilli bacterium
GGTACAATAAATTGAATTAAACCAAAAATAGTTAGTAATACCATAAATACAACACTTATGTTTTCTGTAGTATATGATTGTTGTAAGTATGCACTTAGAACATATCCTGTGTATCCTACTTCAACATTAAATGTATGAATAATGATAGATCCAATTAACATTTTTGGAAGATTGAAACTATTATCAATATTAATATCAGTTTTACCATCTTCATCAATATCTAAGTTTAGATATGATTTAGCGGTTAATTGAACTTTAATGTTTTCATCGATTTCATTCGATACTTTATCAGCATTAAAATCAAGTTTAGCATCTGGGAAACCATCATTATCTGTATCGCAGTTCAGATCACATTTATGATCGTTATTTAAGTCTTGATTAATTAAGTTATAGTCAGCTTTTCCATCATCATTTTGGTCAATATTGAAGAATGCAATTCCTGCCCCGTTATAATCAATATTTAGTTGTGGTTTATTATCTTTTGCAAAAGTATGTTTTGCAATAGTTGGTGTAATTCCACTTAAATAAATAACAATAAATATTGTATAAATAAATACAAATACAATAATTGGTTTTAATGCTTTTGTTATAGCCTTTGATGAGTTTTCAATAAATTCATCAATCTTAACTGAGTATAAAATACTAGTAAATATTGCTAGAACAATTAAAACTACTGACATTTGGTATAGTGTCCATTGTCCAAATGCTTGTGCATTAGCTCCAAGTATATAAGATACTAAATAGAAATCTTTACCTATTTTTAAATTATTTAACCATGCATGGAAATTATCAAATGCCTTAATTCCAAAAATAGTATTCCAGTTAATAAAACCTAAAATAATAAATAGTGTTAATAAGATTAAAACTATCTTAATTGGTAATAATTTAACTTTCTTATCTTTAATTTCTTCAACAATAAATTCATCATTAGTTAAATCTTCTTTCTTAGTTTTTTTAGAAGTAAGTTGAGACTTAACATTAAAGTATAAGAAGAAAACATATAAACCAAATGCAACTAATAATATACATAATCTATATATTATTGTTGAGTCTTGAAGTAACTTATCGGTTTTAGTTAAGTATGCACTTAAATACATTAATCCTTCAGTTCCATATAAGGCTCCAAAAGAACCAAGAAGTATTGCACCAACAGTAGATGCAAATGCTGTGATTTTATTTAATTTTAAGTTAACAATAATAGTAAATAAGAATGGAACGAATATTAACATTACGTATGTTTGAGATAACATTGTTGATAATAGTGTCATTATAAATGTTGTCCCAATAACAAATGCTAATTCCTTGCCTTTAAATTTCTTAGTAATATTATTGATTATTTTTTTGTAAGCTTTTGTATTTGATAAAACACCATAGAATATTGCTATTGCAATGATAAATACTATCTTATCAAGTATAAAGCTCATAGCTGTACTAAATGTAACTGGTAAATCACTAAAACCAATTCTTATAGTACTGCCTTTAACTATTTGGGCACCATTTATTTCACTTGATGGAACAATCCATGTAAGTAATATTGAAACTATAAATAAAATACCTAATAGTTTAGCAACTAAATTTTCTTTAAAAAACTTTTTCATCTTTACCCTCCTATAAAAAATTATATCACTTACAATATTTAAATTAAAATAAAATGTTTAAATGAAGCTGAAAAAAAGTATCTTTTTAAAGATACTTTTTAATCTCTAGGCTTCATAGTTGGGAATAATATTACATCACGAATAGATTCTGATTCTGTGAATAGCATTACCATTCTATCAATACCATACCCTATACCACCAGCTGGAGGCATACCATATTCTAAAGCTTCGATAAAGTCATAATCAATATCGTTAGCTTCTTCATTACCTAAATCTTTTTCTTTTAATTGTGCTTCAAATCTTTCTAATTGATCAATTGGATCATTTAATTCTGTATAAGCATTTGCACATTCGTGACCAGATATGAATAATTCAAATCTTTGAGTAAATCTTTCATCTTCTGGATCTTTCTTTGTTAGTGGTGAAATTTCAATTGGATGTCCATATAAGAAAGTTGGTTGAATTAATGTTTCTTCAACATATTTTTCAAAGAACTTATTAATTATATGTCCATATTGTTTTTCATGTTCTTCTAATTCAATATGATGTTCATTTGCAAGTCTAATACATTCATCCAAATCAGTAATAGCTTTGAAGTCTATTCCTGTTTTTTCTTTAATAGCATCAGTCATTGATACTCTAGCCCATTTGCCATCTAGTTCAACATCATGTCCTAGATAATGGAAGTTTGTTTTACCACATACTTCTTTAGCGATAGTTTTATACATATTTTCTGTTAAATCCATCATACCTTCTAAGTCTGAGTAAGCTTGGTATAATTCCATTAATGTAAATTCTGGATTATGTTGTGGGTCCATACCTTCATTTCTGAATGTTCTACCTATTTCATAAACTCTTTCCATACCGCCAACTAATAATCTCTTTAGGTTAAGTTCTAGAGCGATTCTTAAATACATATCTAAATCTTGGGTATTGTGATGAGTAACAAATGGTCTTGCTGATGCACCAGTTAATAAAGTTGTTAAAATTGGAGTTTCAACTTCAACAAATCCTTGATCATCTAAGAATTTTTGAATAGTTCTAATAATTTTAGGTCTCATGAAAGCAACTTTCATAGATTCTTCATTAGTCATTAGATCTAAATATCTTTTTCTATATCTGTCTTCAATATCTTGAAGTCCGTGGAATTTTTCTGGAAGTGGTCTTAGTGATTTTACTAAATGTGTGTATTTTAAACATTTAATAGTAAGCTCACCAGTTTGAGTTTTCATTATTTTTCCATATACTCCAACAATATCTCCTAAGTCAGCACTTTTAAATAAATTATAGTTTTCTTCTCCAATATCGTTGATTGATATATAAACTTGGATACTACCAGTTTTATCTTTAAGTGAGAAAAATGATGCTTTACCCATTTTACGGATAAACATAATACGTCCAACTACAGTTGCAGTATCAGTCATATTTTCAAAGGCATCATGCTCTACATCTTTATACTTTTCTTTTAACTCAGCAGCATAGAAATCTCTTTCGAATTTTTGTCCAAAAGCATCAATTCCCATGTCTTTAATTCTTTGCATTTTGTCTCTTCTTGCAATTTCTTGATCTGTTAATTTTCTCATTTCTTTCACTTCTTTCCCTAATATAATACCATATATTCTAAATTTTTCCATAAAAAAAGCTCTGATTTATCAGAACTTTTTAAGTTGTTATTAAAGAGAATATAATTTGTTACTCTTCTTAGAAATTACGTATGCAGTTGCGATTAGAGCAACACCAGCGATAATTCCTACATAAGGAAGCATGCTACCTGTACTAGATTGAGGAGTTGTTTTTTCAACTACAGTGTAAGTAGTTGATCCATCGAAACCATAAAGTAATTTACATTCTTCAGAACCAGTATAACTTGGATCATGAATATACTTAACAGTTAAGATTTGAACTTTTTCACCAGTACCAATAAAGCTTCCACCATTTTGTGAATAGTTTAATACTATTTTAGCAGATGTTCCATCAGCTGATATTTCACTACCTTCACCTTTAGTCCATGCACCATCAGCTTCAATAGATTTAATGATTGCATGTTGTCCAGTAAAGTTAATGTTTTTAGTAATGAAAGGTTCTCCTTCATCAACTAACATATAAATTTTTGCAGTAATAATTCCTTCTGAATCTGCTACACCATCAACGTCTGAAATTGAAACTGCAGCTGATGCTTTAAATGGAATAATAACAACAAGTGCTATAGCAATTAATCCTAAAAGTTTTTTCATAATTTACCTCTTTCCTATCCTTCCTTTATATTATGTTCTTATTATATCATAAAATAATTTATTTGTATAAATATTTGAAAAAAAATGATAAATTGTGTCAACTTTATGATATTATATTAATGTAACAATAGAAGGGTTGATCAATAGTGAAAAAAATACTAATTGGTATAAAGAACAACGCGCTGACTTTTTCATATAAAAGATCAGCCGATAAAATTAGTAACAACTTACTAAATACTAATGTTATTACTGATAATGAATTAGTATTTAGTGATGTTTATATTGAAGAAAATAAAAAAATTGTTCAAAGTTTTGTTAAAGAACTTATTGCTCAATATCATATCACTCAGTTATTTATTAAAGAATCTATTTTAACTTTTACTGCGATAGATTTATTTAATAACAATGATAAAGTAAGTGCTATATTTTTTAGATAAGAAAAACAATAATCATATGATATATGTGAAAAGGTATTAACAAATCACAATATTAGAATTATTAATTGTTATAGTATGCCACCATATATGATTGAATGTTTTGATAAAAAAGGAATTAAAACCGAATCAAGATCTGAGATTATGTTTACTTCTCCATTTATGCAAAGTAACAACTTACTACAATACAGTAAGATATTTTATAAAATGTCGGTAAGACTTGAGCTACCACTTAAAGATGCCGATTTCGAAGATTTTAAAATATTCTGTAAGATAAATAAATACTTAACAACTGTTCAAGTTAATAAATTTGCTAAAAATGATATTGAAAAAATACTTGAAGTATTAAAAAACGAAAAAATTAAAAATGTAAGAATTTTAATTCATGAGAATATCACTAAAGAATCTGACTTTGTAACAATTAAAAAGATCAACCAAAAATACAAAAAATATAAGTTAAAATTAGAACTTAAATATTCTGATGATTATTTAAAAGATAACTTATTTAAACAAATTGTTGTTAATGTTCTTAAGGTTTGTGGCTTCCTTGCACTATTTCTTGTAATATCATTTATATCTTATGTTGGAATATCAAACTATAGATCTTCAAAACACGTTAATGCTATAAAACAAAACATTAAAAAGACTGTTGAAAAAACTGATCAAAAAAAAGTTATTGATAAGTTAAATAAAGATAAAGAACCAGAAGAAGCAAAAGTAACTAATGGTTATGTTGCATCTTTACTACAGCTTAATCCAGAAACTGTCGGTTGGTTAGTTGTTAATAACACTAACATCGACTATCCAGTTGTACAAACAGGAAATAATGATTATTATTTGGAACATAACTTTGAAATGCAAGACGATCATAATGGTTGGGTTTATATGGATTACCGTGATAATGCTCAAGATTTAAGTAAAAACACAATTATTTATGCTCATAATAGATATTATAGTGGTGTAATGTTTGGAACACTTTATAAAGCTAGTTATAGCAGCTGGTATAATAAAAAAGAAAATCAAACAATTAGGTTCGATACATTATATGGGGAAATGGAATGGCAAATCTTCTCTATATATAAAATCCCTAAAACTAGTGATTACTTACAAGTTACTTTCTCTAGTGACGAGGAATGGTTACAATTTACTGATTTACTAAAATCAAGAAGTATTAAAGATTTTGGTGTAGAAATTAAACCTGAAGATAAAATATTAACATTATCTACATGTTCTTCATCAAGAGATACACGATTAGTTGTACATGCAGTACTAAGAAAAGTAAAAAATACTAACTACGAAGGTTAGTATTTTTTTTGCAAATAAAAAAGGCTTTTAATTAAAAGCCTAATCCATTATTCATAAATGATTCAGCAGTTTCTACTTGAATAGCATATCCAGCAGGTACTACTTTCGCACTTACCTCCGGATAAGATCCAGTAAATAATTCAGATGTTGATTCAGTAACTAATACAATTTTATTATTTTCAGCATCAAGTACAGGGATACCTGTTCTTTCTTCTATAGTAGCTGTTTCATCATAACTGAAGTTTTTAATAAATTCTTTATAAGAATCTGCATCACCAAATGAATATTCAACCATAGTCATTGTTAATTTAGAACCTAAATCAGTAAATAATGTTATGTTCTTTTCAATTACACTATAATCTTCTGAAGTAGTTTCTAATTCTTTAGTAAAGATTGCAGCAAATCTTAAATCAGTATCAAGTACTGGAACTGGTATATATACAACTTTAGTATTTCCAGCTTCATCAGATACACTTAATTTAACATTTTTAACTCCTACAGAAGCTATAGCATCTTGTAGAGCATTTTCTTGTTCAAATTTATATGTACAATTATCTTCACTACATTCTTTAACAAATTTTTCTGCAGCTGGGAATTCTGTAGTATTAGCAGTTAGTATATTAGTTTTAATTGTTACATCTGGAGCCTTAGTATCAACAACACTAACCTTTCCTGTATATGAGTCTTTTCCACAAGTAATTGTATATTCATATTCGCCTACTTTAAAAGTATCTACACTACTTGTATCTTGAGTACAATTTGATGCAGATGTATTTTTAAATGTAGCGTAGTCATTAATGTCATCTGATAAAGCATCTCCTAGTTCTAAAGTTATTTCTTTAGTAACTACAGATTCTGAATTAAATATACCTTTTATATTAATTAAATAATAACTTCCTGCTCCAAGTGCAGCGATAGCAATTATAATTAAACAGAATATTAATGTCTTTCCAGATTTTTTTGTTTTACCAGCAGTTTTTGGATCAAGTTCTGGAGTGGAACCAATTTGATCAAAATCATTCATTGGTGTTGCAAAATCAACAGGAGTTGATACACCAGCTTGGTAATCTGTTGTTGGCATTGAATCAGGGATTGGAATAGTTGGCCCAGTTACCGGTGCTACTTCAGGAGTTTGAGGTGTAGCATCAAATACAGGTGCTTCAGGCATTACTGGAGCAACCTCAGGAACTGGTTGTTCTGCTACAGTATTTTCAACTGGAGCTGCAAAACTATCAAATGTAGGCATCACAGGTTCACTTACTGTTTCAGCAGGTGCAACATTATTAAAATCAGATATAACTGGTTCAGTTTGTACTGGATTAAATGCTGGTGTACTTGGGATTTCAGCACTTGGTGTTGGATTAACAGCACTAAGTGGTTGAGATTCAAATACATTTGGTTGAGCAAATACTTCTTCAGTAGCAGGTGCTGCTGGAGCTATTGTATCAACTGTTGGTACTTCAGGCATTACTGGAGCAACAGGAGTTTCAACAGCAGTATTTACTTCGCTTGAAAACTCAGCAAATGGATTGAATGTTTCTACATTAGTATCTAGTGATTCTACGCCATTATTTTCAGAATTTATTGGATTATTAGGTATTGGTTGACCTAAGTTTTCAGGTTCAAATCCGTTACCTAAATTAGTATCATTATTCATCTTTAAGACCCCTTTTCCTATTATGAATAAATTATACATAATATAAGGATAAAAATCAATGCTTTATTATGAATTAAAAAAACAAGGTTTATTTACCTTGTTTTTTATCACATTCAAAAGTGTGTTTTACACGATCTTTTTCTTCGGCTCTTTTACCGTTATTGAAACGTTCAACAGTACCAACTAAGTATCCAGTAATACGACGAATTCTTTCAAATTGAACACCTTCACCAACAGTTTTTTTGCTTACAGATGTTTCTTCTTTTTCTACTT
Organism: Bacilli bacterium; assembly: GCA_024698845.1. Classification (GTDB taxonomy): domain Bacteria; phylum Bacillota_I; class Bacilli_A; order RF39; family UBA660; genus RUG13160. Next base: position 7,502 of record JAILQR010000046.1, read on the forward strand.
TACTATTCATAATCAATACTCCTTTCTTCTTTTATAACTAACAGTCACATTGACCATTTAATTTTTTTATTTTATCAACAGGAACAGCTTCTCCAGTACGTCTTCCGCATCTAGGACATACGTCTTTGATAATTCCAACATAACCACAAACTGGATCTCTATCAACTGGGTGGTTAATAGCAGCATATCCAATGTTGTTTTCTTTCATCATTCTAACAATTGATTCAAATGCATCTAAGTTATCTGATGGATCACCATCAAGTTCAATATAACTTATGTGACCAGCATTTGTAAGTGCATGGTATGGTCCTTCAACTTCAAGTTTATGTGCAATTGTTTCATGATATCCAACTGGAACATGGAATGAGTTAGTGTAATAAGCTTTATCAGTAACTCCCTTAATTTTTCCATATACAGCCTTATCAATATTAACAAATCTTCCACTTAATCCTTCAGCAGGAGTTGCTAAACATGTGAAGTTAAGATTATATTTCTTAGCGTATTCGTCACAATTTTTTCTCATACGTCCTATAATTTCAAGACCAAGTTTTTGTGATTCAGCAGATTCACCATGATGTTTACCAGTTAACGCTGTTAAACATTCAGCAAGTCCAATAAATCCGATTGATAAAGTACCATGTTTTAATACTTTTCTTAATCTATCACCAGGTTTAAGTTTTTCTGAATCAATCCATACTCCTTGACCAAGTAAGAATGGGAAGTTGTAAACTTTCTTATTACATTGAACTTCAAATCTTTCTAGAAGTTGATCTTTAACCAATTCCATTAGGTTATCTAAATCTTCATAGAAAGCTTTCATATCAGCTTTTTTAGCACCTTCATTAGGTCCTACAATACCATGTTTAATACCAAGTCTTGGTAAGTTGATTGTAGTAAATGATAAGTTCCCACGTCCTGGTGTAACAGCTTTATCAGGGTCTACTACGTTACCAAGTACTCTAGTACGACATCCCATGTAACAAACTTCTTTTCTATAATCATTATCTTTTTGTTTATTAAATGTCGCATCTAAGAAACTCCAGTTAGGGAATAATCTTTTTGCTGATACTCTACAAGATAATTTAAATAAATCATAGTTTGGATCTTCTGGATTATAGTTAACTCCTTCTTTAACCTTAAATATAGATATAGGGAATATTGGAGTTTCGCTATGTCCAAGTCCTGCCTCAGCAGCTAGCATATAGTTTTTAGTTACCATTCTACCTTCACTTGATGTATCAGTACCAAAGTTGATAGATGAGAATGGAACTTGTGCTCCTGCTCTTGAATGCATTGTATTTAAGTTATGAACAAATGCTTCCATAGCTTGGTAAGTTGTTTTTTCTGTTTTCTTAACAGCTTTGTCTAAAGCTAAAGTAAACATTCTTTTCATAACATCAGAATTTTTATAGTATTTTTCAAAATATTCTTCTTTAACATCGATTGTATCGATTTTCATAACATCTTTTTCAATACTATTATAATTAATAAGATCATTTAATCCTTCTAGATCAATATAATCTTTGATTGTTTCTTTTAATTTCTTTCTGAATGTTTTTAAAACACCAGGAGCTAGATAGTAATCAAATGCTGGAATACTTTGTCCACCATGTTGATCATTTTGATTTGATTGAATTGCTATTGCAGCTAATGCTGAATAACTCATAATATCATTAGGTTCTCTTAAATGACCATGACCAGTTGAAAAACCATTTTTAAATAATTTTTCTAGGTCAATTTGCATGCATGTTGTTGTACCCATTGCCATGAAGTCTAAGTCATGAATATGAATATCACCTTCATCATGTGCTGCAGAGAACTTTTTCTTCATTAAATAAGATTTAGCAAATTCTTTTGATACAGTAGAACCATATTGAAGCATTGTTCCCATTGCTGTATCTCCATCAACGTTTGCATTTTCTCTTTTAGTATCATCTTCATTAGCACTCTTTAAGCCTAATCCTTCAAGAGTTTTTAAGAACTTATGAAGTCTTTTATCATATGTAAACATTTCTCTTGATTGTGCACGCATTTCACGATACTCACGGAATGAATCATAAACATCTACATATTTATCTTTCTTAAGAGTCTCTTCAATGATATCTTGGATATCTTCTATCTTAATACTCTTTTGATCTGAAAAGTTTTTTCCTATACTTTTGATTACATCTTGGTATACCTTTTGGATATCCTTTTCACTATACTTTGATGAAACTTCTCCAGTTTCATCCTCAACTGTAATTGAATCAAAACCTTTTTTAATAGCCATTGCTATTTTAGTGCCATTAAAATCAACTTTTGATCCGTTTCTCTTAACAACAGAAATGTTATTAAGAATTTCCTCCTCATCATGTTTCATTTTAAATTTCCTCCACCTAATTAAATTATATAACTATTAATTTCATAATCAAGATTTTTTTTGTAAAAATTTTCAAAAATTAAAACAGTGTTTTTTTTAAAACTACGATTTTTAGGCAAAAAATTTTTTCATATTTTTAAGAATTTCCCTAAAATACGGGAAAAATTAAAAAAATACAAAAAGTGTATAGTTACTTTACTTGCATTTTTCATAATTTTACATTTTACATTTTCTTAAAATTTCATCATAAAAAATATCATGTATAATATGTGTAATATTCTATGTATACCATATTTGAGATTGTATATTTTTATTATATAATTATATTGAATACACTAAAAAAAGGATGATATTTGGTTATGAATTATAAAAAAATACATATGATCGGTATCGGCGGAAGTTCAATGAGTGGTGTTGCAGAAATCACCGCATCACTTGGAGTTACTGTTACAGGTTCAGATATGGAAGAAACATATTACGTTACTAAACTACTTGATAAGGGTTTTAATATAAATGTTGGCCATCACCCTGAAGTAATTGATAATTCAATTGATCTAATTGTATATTCTGCTGCAATACAAGAAGATGATCCTGAAAGAGTTAAAGCAAGAGAACTTAATATTCCACAAATGGAAAGAGCTGAATTTTTAGGCCTTCTTACTAAATCATATAATAACGTTATATGTATAGCTGGTACACATGGCAAATCTACTACATCTGGAATGATTACAAAATGTTTTGTTGATGCTAATCTAGATCCAACCGTTCAAATAGGTGCTACATCATTTGAAATTGGCGGAAATAATAAAGTTGGAACTAGTGATGTATTTATATTAGAATCATGTGAATATCATGATAGTTATTTACATTTTAATCCTAAGTACGCAATAGTATTAAATGTTGATGCTGACCATCTTGAATACTTCGGAAGTTTTGATAACGTTAAAAAGTCATTTAATAATTTTTGTAAATTAGTTCCAAAAGATGGATATATATTTCAAAACGCTGATGATGAAAATAGTAAACATATAGTCGATAATACCATTGCAAATGTTATAACATTCGCAAAAAATACAGAAGCTACCTATAGAGCTGATAATTGTAATTTTGATACAGATGGACATCCTTCTTTTGATGTTATATATAATAATGAAGTTATCACTCATATAGATCTTGCTGTTACAGGAGAACACAATTTATACGATGCTCTTGCTACTGTTGCTGTATGTAATACTTATGGACTTGACTTAAATAAAGTAAAAACTTCTCTATCAAGTTATAGAGGAGTTCACAGAAGATTCGAATTTTTAGGTTTAACTAAATCAGGAGCTAAAGTATATGATGATTATGCACATCACCCTGCAGAAATAGCAACTACACTATACTCTGTTAATACAGTTAAACACAATCAAACATGGGCACTTCATCAGCCATTTACCTATACAAGAACTAAAGATCATTTAGAGGAATTTGCTGATGTACTATCTGGGTTTGATAATATTGTATTAACTGATATATACGCTGGTCGTGAAAAAGATATATATAATATTAAAACTGAAGACTTAGTTTGTAAAATAAAAGAAATTAATCCAAATGTATATCATTTTAGCAATGTTGATGAATTAATCGCATTTTTAGATAATAATTTAAAAGAAAATGATGTAATATGTTCCATTGGTTGTGGTCCTGTAGATAAGATATCACAAAAACTAGTTAATAAATCAAAATGTGAATGTTAAAAAAACTCGATATTTTATATCGAGTTTTTATATTCATCTAATATACTAAATACTTCTTCCCTTGTCTTAGCTTGGCATAACTTAACTTTAGTCTCTTTACTATTTGGCAAACTTCGAAAATAATACATTAAGTGGTTTCTAAATTCTAATATAGCTGTGTGATCATTTTTATCTTCAATTAACATGTTTAGATGTTTTTTCATCATATTTATTTTTTCATCTACTGAAGGTTCGTCATCATAAGAACCACTTTCTAAATAATCAACAGAATTCTTAATAAGCCAAGGATTACCAATTGCTCCCCTGCCTATCATTACACCACTACATCCAGTATTATCAAGCATTTGTTTTGCTAATTCTGGTGTTGTTACATCTCCATTACCAATTACCGGTATATTAACAGCTTTAACAACATCTTTAATTATATCCCAGTTTGCTTTACCGCTATAACCTTGAGATCTAGTTCTTGCGTGAATTGCTATTGCAGATGCTCCGGCTTCTTCTATTATCTTAGCAACTTCAATCGCATTAATACTATTTTCATCCCAACCACTTCTTATTTTGACAGTAACAGGTATATTAACTGCTTTTACTACTGCTGATACAATTTCTCTAATTTTTTCTGGGTTTTTTAATAAAGCACTTCCAGCTTGATTTTTTAAAGCAACTTTAGGAACAGGACATCCCATGTTAATATCTAAAATATCAGGTTTCATCGTTTCTTCAACAATTTTAGCCGCTTTAACAAATGAGTCTAAATCACTTCCAAATATTTGTTGAGATATTGGTCTTTCTTTTTCATCCATAGCAAGCATGTTCATCGTTTTTTCATTATCAAAGCAAATTGCCTTATCACTTACCATTTCAGCATAGATTAAACCAGCACCCATATCTTTTATTATTTTTCTATATGATGTATCTGAAATACCGGCCATAGGTGCAAATATAATTGGGTTTTTAACGTATACATTTCCTATATAAAATCCATTATATTCTTTCATATTAACCCTCTATCCCGCTTCTACCTGCATCATTATGTCTATCTAAGTAATATTTAGAAACAATCATTGGATACATGGTAATAATATCTTTTGTTCCAGGAAGAGTTACAACGCACATGTAACTTGTTTCAGCACCATGAATGGATGCAATTGGATAATCAGCTTTTAATATATAAAAATCATTAAAACTTTTATATGAAAAGTCTAAACTTTTAATTACTTCCCTTGCATAGAAATATAGATCATGTATATCTACATTGTTATAAAAAGTTGTATGTACTGGTTTGCTTTCATCAATTTCTAAGTGTTTTTCAATATGATCAATTACTTGTTTATCTTTATGTTTTCTAACCTGTTTAAAGAAGTAACTTTCTGGTATATCATTCTTTTTATCAAATATTTTAGTATAAACATAATACCATATTTGAGTGCCTTTATAATCTCTGATTTCTTGATACTCATCTATTTTCTTAAGAGCATTCATGTATTTACTTTCATATATATCATTACAAATTTTATAATATACTGCGCTTGGTAAATTACCATCAGTTACCATGTCTAAATATTTTCTTGCTTCATCATATCTTCCTAGATTTGATAAAGCATTAGCTATGCTAACATATACATGTTGATCTATTTTTTTATCCACATTTAATACATCTAAGTATGTAGATAAAGCTTCTTCGTGAAATCCTTCTGAATCTAGGATAATTCCCTCATAAATTCTGGCAACTGAATTAAGAGGGGTATCATGAAGTTCAGATAATAATTGCATAGCTAAATTATTATCACCTTCTTTAAATTCAATTGTAGCCACTCTATATTTTGAATCATAACCATATTTTGTTCCATATAAAGATTGAAATTTTAATTTAGCATCTTTAAATTCATTTTGTGCATATAAAGTGTATGCTCTTATAAAAGTTTCTGCATCATAATCTTCATGGTTGTGAAGTTCATTTGCGTACTCTTCAGCTTTTTCAAAATCTTTATTTTCAATTGCCATATGAGCCAGATGATATATAGCTCCCATATTTGTTTCGTTTTCTAATATATCTTCAAATCTTTTCTTTGCTTCTTTTTTATCACCAGAAAGGCAATATGTTCTTGCAAGTTTATAATCAACGCTTTTTTGGTGTGATTCTCGTGTTAGAAGTTCTCTTTTTTCTTCAGCAGCTTCAATGTTGCCTTCCTTTGTATCAATAGTTGCTAAAACATATAAAGCATTTTCTTTAAAATCTTTGACATTTGTTGTTTTATAGATTTTTTGTAACATATCTTTAGCCTTAGATATATTTCCCCTTTTTATTTCAAGCTTAGCTATTTCGATACGTGCTAATTCATATGGATGTTGACTGTTAATTTTTCTTAACTTTTTAATAGCGTCATCTACAGATATTTCTCCGTTATAACATTTAGCGCATGTATCAGTTATATCTTTAAAATTATAATCCTTCATAAATTAGCACCTCCTTTTTTATAAGTATTTATTAAAAATGTAATATATATTTAACCAAAATTAATCATCAATTTCAAGAATTACTTCATCATCTTGACCTAGTAAAAATGCATTTGCATCGTCTGTATCTAAGTGAAGTTCAAAATATCCATCATCGGATACCTTTGCAAAAACTTCTATAGTTCCTCTTTTTTCACCCAGTATATGTATCTTCAATTTTTCTTTATCTTTAATATGATATTTTTCTACATCACGAGTATTAAAATGAACATGCCTGTTAGCAATAATACATGAACTAGGTAATTTAATCTCATCTTTATTTGTTCTTAGGGTTATAGTTTCTGAATTTTCTAAATCACCAGAAGTTCTAACAGGTGGATTTAACTCTAAATTTATAGCATCGGATTTAGAAATTTCTACCTGGTTGTATTTTCTAAATGGACCAACTATTCTTACATTATTGATAACTTTATTACCATTTATAATATCAACAGTTTGATTAGATGCAAATTGACCAATCTGATTTAAGTCATTTCTTTTAGATATAGGTTCATCAAATAATTTATTATATGTTTCTTCTGTTAAATGTATATGTCTATTTGATATACCTACTTTAACTTTATAATACATAATATCACCTAATCCTTATTTTACTTATATTATAATTATATCAATAGGTGTAAAAAAACTCCTTATTTAAAGGAGTTTTTTATTATTCTTTACACTAATTATAAAATAACGTTGTGATAAATATCTGTTACATCTTCAATTTCATCTAATAAATTATATAATCTATTAAATAATTCTAAATCTTCACCTTCAAGAGTAACTTTATTTTTAGCATACATTCCAACTTCATCAATTTCATAATCTGGATTTGGAATAATTTTTTCTACTTCTTGTTTTAAAGCATTGAATTCAGTTGGATTAACACTCATAAGTACATATCCATCTTCATCTTCAAAATCAACAATATTTATTCCAGCATCTAAAAGTTTTTCAAATAGTTCTTCGCCCTTATCAGTTTTAAGTCCTAACATTCCTAAATGATCATAGTTATATGATACAGAATTAGTAACACCTAAGCTTTTATTTACCTTGTTAAATGCAGCTCTAACAAAACCAACAGTTCTATTAACATTATCAGTCATAGTTCTGATAATAAGTGTTGAAGCTCCAGGTCCGAAACCTTCGTAAGTAATTACTTCATAGTCTTCTCCACCAGCACCTTTAGCTTTATCAATAGCTCTATTAATTATATCAGATGGAACTTGTTGTTTTTTAGCCTTATCAATTAAATGTTTTAAATCTATATTACTATCTGGATCAGGTATACCTTTTTTTGCTACCAAATATATTTCTTTTGCAAAGTTAGAATATAATTTAGCTTTTGCTGCTCCTGTTTTTGCAATACTTGCTTTTCTTACTTCGTATGCTCTTCCCATGATTTACACGTCCTTTTTTATTAATTTTAACTTAGAATATTATAACAAATTATTTTTCTTTGTCTATTATTTCTTTATTCTTTTTTATAAAAGGAACACCAAGTATTCTTCTTATAAAATAATGATCTTCTTTTCTTTTTACTCTCATTACATATGATGCAATAGAATCATTACGATAATTTAAAATTTCATCTAATTTATCACTATCTTTAAATATGTATCCATGAACATTTTTATCTATAAATAGAGATGTTTTAATATATTTACTTGATAATCCATATAACCTAATAATTTCGTTATTTAAATCTTTACCACTGATAATTGAGTATTTACCTCCACCAACATTAAAGATTTTTTTATTAAGTTTTTCAATCTTATCAAGTGCTGCAACAAACATATATGCAGCATCTTCATCAGTTGTTATTTCAAATGTTTCTTTAGCATTATAGTTAAAGATATAATTTCCTTTATGGGGATTACATAAAATAACTGGTAATCTGTAAATAGAATAATTATTTAATTTCTCTTTAATTAACTCTTCTGATTCATATTTATATTTTGCATATGCCCCAAGTTTAGATGAATCTATTTTAGTAGATACAGAAACTTCATTATTTTCTTGCTCACCATATACTGTTGCAGTAGATGCAAAAAGTAAGTGACATGATGGGTTATAAAAATTTAATATTCTAACAATATTTTCTGTTCCTTTATAGTCAATTTCATAACTTAAGTTAGGATTTAAATCTGAAAGTGGTGGATTAACTCCCGCTAAATGTATAACATAATCAGATTCTTTTAAAGCTGGTTCCATTAGGTTAACATCTGTTACATCAGCGTAAATAATATTCATTCTTTTCTTATATTTACGTAATATTTTATGATTATTTCTAGATTTTAAATCCACTGCTGTTACTTCATATTTACCTTCACTTAAAAGATATTTAATAACCTTTTTACCAAGAGTTCCAGCAGCTCCTGTTACTAGTACTTTCTTCATTTTAAAACCTCTATTCTACATTAATAATAAAGCAAAAATTATAGCACCTACAAGCAAACCTTCAATAACGCCTTTTTCTTTAATGTTATTAAAAGATTCTACCCCAAGTTCTAATATAGATGTATACATAATCATTCCACATGTAATTGATAATACAGCTATATTAACAATTAAACTTAAATCTCCAACTATCATTCCAATAAATGTACCTAGTGTACCTGATAGTATTAAAGTTAAGTATTTAAACATATTATTTGAATTTTTATTTCTCTTAAAAAAATAAGCAATTTCAATTCCAAGTGGGATATTATGAAGGGCTATTCCTCCAGCCATTAAAATACCTGCTTTAACTGATCCTTTGGCAACCAAATAAAAAGCCATGCCTTCAAGTATATTATGCATTATAACAGATACATATGTAAGAAAACCTATATGGTATAAGTGATCTTTATGTGCATGTTTAGCATCATCATTATGTTTATGTAGATGATGATGGTGAGGTACAAATAAGTCTAGTAATACTAACACTAACATACCTACTGTCTCTCCACATATACATGATAATAATAAATAATAATTACTTGTTAATTCGTATAACTCAGGAATAATATCCGTAAATAAAACAGCAAGTAATATTATAAAAGCAAGTCCTGTTGAAAAATATGTCATAAATTTATTTTTAATTGTCTTTGACAAGAAAAAACCAATTAAAAATGATAAACCCATTAATAGTGACAAGCATATAATGTGCATATCTTTCATCTCCCTTGAAACTATAATAATTATATCAAAGATAGGATAAAAAAAATATCTATTTCTAGATATTTTTTATGATTCAAAGTAAACTTCATGCCATTTTAAGAAGCAATATACAGTCCATACTTTTTTATAATTATCTCTCTTACCATTTACATGATCATCAAGTAGCTTATTTAAATGTTTAACATCAAATAATTCTTTTGCTGTATCTTTGTTAAACATACCTTTAATCTCATTATAGAAATCATCTTGTTTCATCCATTCTCTAAGAGGAACTGGGAAACCTAATTTTTTCTTTTTATATGCTTCTGTCGGTATTACTTTTTTAGCTGCATCTCTTAATGCTACCTTAGTATTTTCTTTAGTTACTTTATACTCTATTGGTAAGCTTGATGCATAGTTAAATACATCTTTATCGATAAATGGTACTCTACCTTCAAGAGAGTGTGCCATAGTCATTCTATCTGCTTTTTGAAGGATATCTTTAATTAACCAGAAATTAATATCTATAGCTTGCATTTTAACAATATCATCAGCATTTTTAAATTCATCATATACTTCTTTAGTAATATCTTTATTTTTTATAAAGTTGCTAACTTTTACTAACTTTTTAGTTTCTCTTTCGCTATATACTTTATTAACACCTATATAGTTTTCTTCAAGTGTTAACCCACGTCTTACTAAAAAGTTTAGTCCTTTTACTTCAGGTAAATGAAGACATATTTTTGCAATTGTTCTTCTTATACACTTAGGTATTTTATTATACCAAGATACATCAACATCACTTCTATAGAAGTTGTATCCACCAAAGAATTCATCTGCTCCTTCACCAGATAAAACAACTTTTACATCTTTACTAGCAAGTTCTGCGACAAAATATAGAGCTACTGCAGCAGGATCTGCTGTTGGTTCATCTAAATGATACATTATTTTAGGAATAACTTTTAAGTATTCTTCTTTAGTTATGATTTTACTTGTATTATTAATTCCTAACTCTTTTGTTAGATTTTTAGCATACTCTATTTCATTATATTTTTTATCACTATAACCTACTGTATAAGTTTTATCAGGTCTAGCTAAAGCTACTAAATATGATGAGTCTACTCCACTTGATAAGAATGATCCAACCTCTACATCACTTATCATATGTTTTTCAACTGAATCTTTCATTAATTTATCAATGTCATCAACAACTTTATCATAGTCTTTTTTAGTAACGTTAAATTCTATATTATAGAATCTTTTTGTTGTAATTTTACCATCTTTATAAGTTATTGATGTTCCAGGGTCAAGTCTATAAACACCTTTAAATAAAGTTTCTTTTGTTGGTGTAAAACTAAATGATAAATACGGTGCTATTAAATCCTTATTTAACTCTTTTTTAAAATCAGGATGTTCTAAGAATGATTTAATTTCAGATGCAAACATAAATGTATCATTATTAATATAATAATAAAGTGGTTTAATGCCAAAGTTATCTCTTGCTATAAATAATTCTTTATTTTTATTATCATAAATAGCAAAAGCATACATACCTCTTAATTTCTTTGGTAATTCATCTTTCCATTCTTCATATCCATGAACTAAAACTTCTGTATCACAGTTAGTTTTAAATTTATGTTTCTTTTTTACTAACTCTGATTTAAGTTCTAAGTAATTATATATTTCCCCATTAAATACTGTTACAACTGTTTTATCTTCATTATACATTGGTTGGTTACCACTTGATAAATCGATAATTGATAATCTTCTATGTCCAAGTGCTACTTCATCATCTATATAGAATCCTTCAGCATCTGGGCCTCTATGGATTATCTTGTCAGTCATTTTTTTAATTATTTCTTTTTTTCCCTTTTTATCGTTTACAAATCCTGCTATTCCACACATATTATTCTCCTATCAATTTTGTATAAATATTATTGTTAATTATTTGTCCACTAATTGCGAAACGATTTGCAACCTCTATATTCATATTAGATACATAATCATCATCTACAGTAATTCCTTCTCTTGGAACAAATTTCTTTTGTTTAGAAAAATATGTTCCTTTATCAGATACCCAGCTTCTATCTGAGAATACTGCAAGTCCTGGGTAGTCACTTAAGATATCTTTACCTACAATAAATCTTGAATCATAGTTTATTCCAAATAAATTTAATACTGTTGGAAGTACATCAATTTGAGATCCAACCTTATTAACTTTTACATTATTTTCCATAGCACTATTCCATATAATTAAGTTACTTCTATTTACTTCTACAGAAGAATCTCTTTTATATGAACTTATTTCATTTACTTCATCTATAGAAAGTGTATATGGATAATGATCTCCTGTAATAACAATTACAGTATCTTCAAGTTTACCAGCTTCATCTAGTTTTTGAATTAATCTTTCAATAGCTCTATCAAATTCTATTTGTGTTGATAAATAAGCTTTAACTGGAGTTGAATATGGTAAATCATTAACTAACTCTTTATTCTTAATAGCAATTGAGTTACCACCAGTAAAGTTATATGGAGCATGCCCACTAACAGAAATATAGTAAGTCATAAAATGATCAGAATTTACATACTTAGGTACTGATACTTCCATCAAATCTATATCGCTTGGAAGCCATTTACAAGACATTTCTTTTTCTATACCATTTCTACATCCAAGGTATTTATCATATCCTAAAGTTTTCATAGTTTTATTTCTATCATAGTATGAATAAGTCCAGTTATGGAATGCATTTACATCATAACCTAGTTTATTGAATTGGTTACCAAGTGCATAAGTTATTTTAGGACTTCTACTCTTCCATACACTTAATATTTCTTGTGTTGGTATTAATCCTGTAGTTGATTGGAATTCTCCACCAGTTGTACTTAAGAATACTGGAGAGTAATAATTTTCAAATACAAATCCTGAATGAGTTAATTTATATAGTGTTGGTGTTAATTCTTTATCAACAGCAATACTATTAAAACCTTCAGCTAGTATAAATATTAGATTTTTATCTTTAAAGTATCCTGTATATTCATTTTGATTTGATGGGCTTGATGCATCAAAATACTCATATAAAGCTTTTACAGTTGAATCATTTTCATTTGCTATTAGTGATTTTAAATCAACATCGCTTACATTATATGTAACTACTTTATCGCCTGGTTTATTATTTATCATCTTGCCATTTTTTGTTGTTACAATAGTTTCATCGAATCCAAATATAACATGTTTGATATCAAGTCTAGTTGCAGTTAACAAACCAAATTTTTCTATATTACTTTCAGCAACATTTACTTTGTAATATAAGTTATAAGCTGAATATAATTTTTTTCTATCTGGAATCATTGATAAGTACATGTTAGCAACTAAAATTAAAAAAACAAAGAAACCAGCAAGTCTAACAGGTCTTATAAGTTTATAGAATCTAATAGTTCTTTTAAATACTAATACAATTATTAATGGTAATAGTAGAAGTATTATTTGTACAAAATACATTTTAACTGAATCAACAATTATATTGGTAAAATCAACTGCTTGATCAGCAAGTCCTAGCGTATGAAAAGAAAATACTACACTAAATAATTTATAAAAAACAAATTGAAATTCAAACAAAAATGTTATTAAAATTATTGACGTATAAAATATTATCTTACTTATTTTTTCTTTTCCAATAATAATGATACTTACATTATTAACAAATATATTTTCTGAAAAA
>JAILQR010000048.1 GCA_024698845.1 Bacilli bacterium
CCATATTGATAAATTCTTTAGTTTTAGCATTATATATAGCGGCACTCTTATCAGAATAACTTATAACAAGATATTTTTTATTATCAACATAAAGCATTCTCTTTACTAAATTCTTTTTCTTTATATTATACTTTTTCTTAAGTTTATCATAATCAAGCAAACTAATACCTTGATCAGATACTATCTCATATTTATTTTTTACTTCCTCTATTTTTTTATTAGAATTTTGTTCATAAAGAACAACTCTATTTTCATATTTAGGAATTAATAGATAAGCATCACCAGCATGTTCAACATCTGTGTATGTACTTAAGTTAAGTTCAAATAATCCTGGATACTTAAAATTTTCTCTTTCTTTTAAATTTAGGAAATTAGCTGTTCCATCAGATGTAAACACAAGATATACATCAGATACATTAGATGTAAATATACCTATAACATCAGATGATACAGTAAAACTTTGTGAAATATCTCCATTTGAAGGATTAAGAATATCAACTACATTTCCATGAACTAAAGCTAAGTTATTAGCTTCTTTATATGATGTTCTCGTGATAATTTTTCCCCAACCATCTGGGAATATTTTAGTATAGTTAACTTTATTATTTTTATAATCATAAGCAAGTAGTAACATTGAAGTTTTAAATGATACTGTTCTATTACCCAAAATATAAACAACACCATTATAATCAATTATATTTTCAAAATATTCTGTATCAACAACAAAACTATCTTTTAAATCTAAATCTTTTGTATTAAATACATATACTGTAGATTTAACTGAATTTTCAATATCTAAGTTTTCCTTAGATGCAAATGCTACTAAATTAGTACTATCTAAAGTAAATTGCATTTGTTCAGCAAATTCTAATTTGCCTTCTAGTTTATATTCACCAAGTAATTCATATTTATCAGATGAATACAAAGATAGAGTGTTTTCATTATTTATTGCAATATATTTTCCATTTTCATCACTTGATAGTGATATAGTAATATTTTTCTTATTAAATGTATGAAGTACTTTACCATTTCTAGTACTAACAACTTTTACATCACCTTTTTTGTTTATATATGCAAACTTATCAACACCAATAAAAGTAAAATCTTCTTCTGATAAAGTAAATGTGCTTATATCACTAAATGATTTTATTTTCTTAACTTTCTTTAAATCCCATAAAGTAATTTCTTCAGCTTCATCAATAGTTAAGGCATATTTTTCATCACTAGATACTTTAACAAAATCCACAACACCTTTAGTATTAAGCTCATTAGTTGATTTATATGAAACACCAGCATTATAAACTCCTAGACTTTCTGTAAGCGCATATTCAGCATCTGCAGTATAAGGCATTTTTACACCTTTAAATTTTGTTAATGCACTATAAGCAGCATCAACAGCCTTATACTTACTATCTTTTTTTAAATATGATTTAGATTCTGTTACTAGTGCTTGAGCTTGATGAAGTTTCAAAATCTTTTGTTGACTACTAATCTTAAGCAGTGTTAAAACTGAATATAAAGCAATCAAGAAGAAAGCAAAAGATGCAATAATTGATGTTGTTATAATTCTTTTGATTCTTCTTTGTCTGTGTCTTTGTTTTAAATCATCATAATCAAGATTGTACATTGGAGCAACAAGTCTTAATTTTTCTTGTTTAATCTTTTTTAATATATCTTTCTTATCTATACCTCTAACATCAGCTGCAAGTGGTTCAAAGTATTCTTTTTCTTTTTTCTTCTTTCCATTTCTATCAGTGACAATCTTTTCTTCAAACAAAACTTCTTCTGGAAATGAATCTTCAGGTTCACCTTCAATCAAAACACAGAAAATATTTTTTCTTCCTCTTATCTTTTTAAAAGTTTCAATTTCTTTACGACACCATAACGATTCTTTTAATCTTGGAGAACAAATAACAATTAAATATTTACTTTGATTTAGAGCATCAACAATAGGATCTTCTAAATTACTTGAAAGTGGTAATTCATCTTGATCTCTAAAAACTCTTTTAATAGTTCTACCATTAATACCAAGTTTTTCTTTTAAATTTTTTGGTAGTTCATAAGTTTCTAGTACTTTGTGTAAATTTTCGGCAACATACTTATCTAAATCAGTGTGTCTATAACTTATAAAAGCATCATATTTAAACTCTCTATCCATATACATACTCCTTAATATATAATCACATAAAACGTGACATTATTATATCACAAAAAAAGACTTATAAAACTATAAGTCCTTTATAATTTAATTATTACTTAAAGTTAGTGTAGCTGATCCAATTGGAAGATTTTGGTAGTTAGCATCAGTTAAATTTATAGTTCTAGTAGCCCCTAGTAAATTTTCAACTTCAACTGTTGAAGTGCTTGTAGTTAAAGTTGTATTTTGAACAGTACTATCAAATTCATGATTACCGTCTGATGCTGTTTGTTTATAGTATATTACTGGTGCATCAGTTTGACTATATGGAACATTATTAAATACTGCATCACCATTTGAATCTGATGTTATAGCAGAACCATATTCATTTCCTGATGCATCTGTTCTAACAAAAGTAGCACCTACTACTGGAGTACCTGATGAAGTACCATCTTCAGATACATGAAGAGTTAAAACTCCAGTTGCACTAATAGTTATATCGTAACTATTCACACCATCTGTTATAGTTAAACTAGACGGATCTACAGAAGTATTATCATAACCATTTACATTTGCAGTTACTGAGTATGTACCATTAATTAAATCTAATGTACCAACACCATTAGTTATTATTACTTGCTTGTCCAAAATTTAAAACCCCTTTCGATATTGGAAGATTATAGTAATAGTCATATAATCGAAATGTAATGGTTCTACTATTTCTGTTTAAAGAACTAGAGACATTCATGTAAATATAATAATCGCACTTATTAATATATATATAACTACATACTTTTTTATTTAAAAACTTAACAACTACTTTATATCTTGTACATTTATCAAGAAAAGTACAGTATAAACCGCACTTAGCATAACCACTTGATA
>JAILQR010000066.1 GCA_024698845.1 Bacilli bacterium
TAATCTTTTTCTAATAATTCTGGAATTATAAATTATGTAATAATACTATAATCGTTAAATAGTTTTATTACTCTTTTAACATATTCATTATATTTATTTACAGATAAATCAAAATCATTATTTAGATGAGCATATGTGTAAAGTCTCATTAATCTTCTTGATATTTCTTCATCTTTATCTAAACATTTAAGTAAGTTATCCCCATCCAATAATGAATTATTATATTTAGATATTTCACTTATATTTTTTGATACTTCATCTAATTCTTTTTCGAATGCTTCATCGTTTATAAAAAGTGATTTTGTATCCAACTTATACTTTTCTTCTATTTCACTTCTGTTTTTCATAAATCACATGCTCCTTTTTAGTTATAATCAAAATTAAGGTTCTAGTTAACTAGAACCTAATTTATTATAACATTATTTTTCTTCGTATGAAGCTTCTTGTACATCATCATCTTTTTTTGATGAATCATCTGTTGATGCTTCATTATTTTGATTATTCTTTGCAGCTTCTTCATATACTTTAGTTGCAAGTTTCATAGCTACATCGTTAAGTTCTTTTGTTTTAGTTTTAATTTCTTCAACATCAGAACCTTCTAGTGCTTTTTTAAGATCTTCGATTTTGCTTTCTGCATCTTTTTTGTCAGATTCATCAGCTTTATCTCCTAAATCTTTTATAGCTTTTTCAGTAGCAAAGATCATTGAATCAGCTTCATTTCTTGCATCAGCTTCTTCTTTTCTCTTTTCGTCTGCTTCCTTGTTAGCTTCAGCTTCTTTCATCATTTTATCAATTTCTTCATCAGTAAGGTTAGTTGATGCAGTAATTGTAATTGATTGTTCTTTATTAGTTCCTAAATCTTTAGCTTTAACATTAACAATACCATTAGCATCAATATCGAAAGTAACTTCGATTTGAGGAATTCCTCTTGGAGCTGGTGGAATATTTGTTAATTGGAAGTTTCCTAAAGTCTTATTATCTGAAGCCATTGGTCTTTCACCTTGTAGAATATGAATATCTACAGCAGGTTGATTATCAGCTGCAGTTGAGAATACTTGTGATTTACTTGTAGGTATTGTTGTATTTCTTGGAATTAAAATAGTCATTACATTACCTAAAGTTTCAAGTCCAAGTGAAAGTGGAGTTACATCAAGTAAAACGATATCTTCAACTTCACCAGTTAGAACACCACCTTGAATAGCAGCACCCATTGCAACTACTTCATCAGGGTTAACACCTTTTGATGGTTCTTGTCCTAATTCTTTTTTAACTAATTCTTGAATATATGGAATACGAGTTGATCCACCAACAAGAATTACTTTATTAATATCTTTTGCTTCAAGTTTAGCTTCTTTTAAAGCATCTTTAACAGGTTTAAGTGTTGAATCAAATAGATCACGACATAAATCTTCGAATTTAGCTCTTGATAAAGATACTTCCATATGAAGAGGTCCTTCATCACTTTGTGTTATAAATGGTAAAGATATTTGAGCAGTAGTCATACCACTTAAATCTTTTTTAGCTTTTTCTGCAGCATCTTTTATACGTTGCATTGCCATTTTATCTTTAGATAAATCAATACCATGTTCTTTTTTAAATTCTTCAACTAAGTAATCAGATATTTTTTGATCGAAGTCATCTCCACCTAAGTGGTTATTTCCTGATGTTGCTTTAACTTCAAATACACCATCACCTAGTTCAAGGATAGATACATCGAATGTACCTCCACCTAAGTCATAAACTAAGATTGTTTGTAATTTATCTTGTTTATCAAGACCATATGCAAGTGCAGCAGCTGTTGGTTCGTTGATAATTCTTTCAACTTCAAGTCCTGCTATTTTACCTGCATTTTTAGTTGCTTGTCTTTGAGCATCGTTAAAGTATGCTGGAACAGTAATAACTGCTTTAGTTACTTTATCTCCAAGGTAGCTTTCTGCGTCTGTTTTAAGTTTAGTTAAAATCATTGCAGAAATTTCTTCTGGAGTGTATTCTTTTCCATTAGCTTCTACTTTTTCTTTTGTACCCATCTTTCTTTTAATTGATGAGATTGTATTTTTTACGTTTGTTACAGCTTGTCTTTTAGCTGTTTCTCCAACCATTGTTTCTTCTCCTTTAAAAGCTACAACAGATGGAGTTGTTCTGTTACCTTCTGCATTTGCAATTACTTTTGGTTCTCCACCTTCAAGAACTGAAACACATGAGTTAGTTGTACCTAAGTCGATACCAATTATTTTTGCCATATATTAATCATTCCTTTCAATTATTCGCTTACTTTGACCATGGCAGGTCTTATTACTTTATCATTATAAACATAACCTTTTTGAAGTACTTCAACTACTTTTCCAGGTTCTGTTCCTTCTACTTTTTCAGTTAGAACTGCGTTCATAGTATTTGGATTAAATTCTTCATTTAAGCATACTATTTCATGAACATTTTTATTATTTAAAATGTTTACTAAATTTGTATATATCATTTTAAAACCACTTAAGAATTTAGATAATTCATCATCTAAATTGTCATCATCAAGTTTTATAGCTCTTTCAAAATTATCTACAACTAGAAGTAATTCTTTAATAATTTCTTCTCCATCATATTTATATGCTTTTTGAAGTTCTTCTTCACTTCTTCTTTTCATATTTTGATAATCAGCTGTGATTCGAAGAAGTTTTTCACTAAGTGCTTGATTTTGACTAAATAGAAGTTCGACTTGTTCTTTGTTTTTATCTTTTTTCTTTGATTTTTTCTCTTCTTTAACTTCTACTTTTTCTTCTTTTATTTCTTCGTTATTCATTTTCTTGATCACCTTTCTCTAAGTCTTCAATATATTTGTTAATGTAATCAAGAAGACCAACAACTCTATCGTATTCCATACGTTTAGGGCCAACAATAGCAATGGTTCCTTCTTCTCCTTTAACGTGATATTTACTTTTTATAATAGTTACATCATCGTCAAATTCGTTTTCATCACCAATATATATTTTTATATCATTTGAATCTGAAGATTCGTCAATCTTTTTAATTAAAGTTTCATCTTCAAATTTATTAACTAATTTTTTAATATCGTTTGCATCTTGATATTCAGGTTGGTTAAATATCTTTGATTTACCAGATATATGAACATTAGATGTATTTTTAATAAAATCATTAAACGCATCATAGAATATACCGTATACTTTTTCATATTGATCTATTTGTTTTGAAATTATTGGTTTTATTTCAAACTCTAATCTTTCATTAACTTCATCAATTGGAGTTCCAAATAACATCTTATTAATAATTTCACTAGTTTTTACTACTTCTGCAATATCAATAGTTACATCAATTGAAAATTGTTTGCTTTCAACGACACCTTTATCAGTACAAACAAGTGCTACTACTTTATTATTACCAAGAGGAATTATACTTACTTGTTGAAGCAAATTTTCTCTCGAACTTTTTCCAAGTACAATACTTGTATAATTAGTTAAATCACTAATCATATCCATACATTTATTAATAGCATCCGAAAGTTGTAATTCTTTATTTGAAAAAATTGTTTGAAGATTTAAAATATCTTCACCAGATAATTCTTTTGGTTTCATTAAGTTTTCTACATAGTATTTATAACCTTTTTCACTTGGTACACGACCAGATGATATATGATTTTTTTCTATAAAACCTAAACCTTCAAGAATTGCCATCTCATTTCTTATTGTTGCTGATGAACAATTAAGTTTTTCACATAAAGCTTTACTACCAACAGGTCTTGCTGTCTTTATGTATGACTCAACAATTTCTCTTAATAATTTGTTTTGACGTTCTTCCACAACATCACCTCTTTAGCACTATTAATATCTGAGTGCTAAGTATATTTTATCACAATTTTAGCACTTGTCAATATATGAGTGCTAATTAGTTTACAAATAAAAAATAACTATGTATTTATAGTTATTTCATATTTGTATAATCAACTTTTTCTAAAACTCTTACCTTACCTTTAAATAGATATTCAGCCTTCTTTTCATCATGTTTATCTTTAAAATTTGGTTCCCAGTATTTATCTGCTGTTTCATATATGCTTTTGTATGATTGTCCAAATTCAGGTAAGAATTCATCACTAGTTTTAAAAAGTGTACCTGTTAGATCAAGTTTAAATAAATCTCTTTTATCTTCATCTTTAACGTCACTGTTAAAAGTTTTTTCCCAGTACTTCAATCCTGCTTTATTACACACCCATATTGACGAATATCTACTTGGTAGTTCAGGATGATATTTTCTTCTAAATTCCTCTAATGCTAATTCTCTTAAAGCTATATTTGCTTCGTGAAGCATTCTCATAGAATCTTCCAAAAACATTTTCATATGTTTTATTGAGACGTTCTCAAAATCAGTTTTATAATTGTATCTTAGTACACTTGATAATGCTGGTGTTTCATCTTTGATTTTTATTCTATAGTCATGCTTAAGTGCCTTATCAACCAAGCTGGCGTTATAGTTATCATCTACTATAAATTCGTTATCTATAGTCCATATTTCTTGATGTGATTTAGGGCTGTTAAAATGATACATCTTCCTACTATTTACTTGCATATTAATCCCCCTTAAGTGATGAGTATATTAACATGCTTACTTAACAAAGTCAAATAAAAGGAAATGTGCAAAAAAAATTAGCTATTTCATAAGAATAGCTAATTTTTCTTGTTCTTGTTTTAATGTTTCTCTTTCTTTTTCTACTAATGCAGATGGAGTTTTACTTACATAGTTTTCATTTGCAAGTAACGTTTCTCTTCTCTTAATAG
>JAILQR010000079.1 GCA_024698845.1 Bacilli bacterium
GCATCATTAATTATTTTATCTTTACTAACCTTATTTATATTACTGCAGCCACATAGAAAAATAACCATAACTGCTAAAATGAATACTCTTTTCATTTTTAGCCTCCTATTTAAAATTATATCAAATCATAAAGAAAAAAGAAAATAAATTATTTCTTAATTGCTTTCAAATAATTTATTTTTATTCCTTCTTTTTTAAACTTTTGTTCATACTCAGTTTCAACATTAAATCTATCTTCTTCACTATGTAAATCTAGTGATGCATCAATAATTTTATAACCATTATTATTTAAAGATACAATTGAATAAGCGTATAAACCGATATTATCTGTTTTTTGAGTAATAACTTTATCTCCTTTAAATAATGTTTCATATGAATTTAAATATATATCACTTGTAAGTCTTCTTTTTATTTGTCTTTTTTTAGGCCATGGATCTGAAAAATTTAAAAATATTTCAGATATTTCATGGTCAAATATATCTTTTAATTCTATAGCATCAATTTTAATTATTCTTAAATTACTAGGAATATTTTCATTAATATTATTAATAGCTCTAGCTACTACACCATCAAACTTTTCAATTCCTATAAAATTAACATTAGGAAAGTTTAATGCCATATTTTTAATAAATGAGCCTTTACCCATTCCTATTTCAATTTTTATTTCATTATTATTTTTAAATACTTCTTTATTCCAAAGTCCTTTATATTTATAAGGATCAGTAATTAAATAATTACAAGTATCTAGTAACTCCTCTTTATTTTTAAGATTTCTAAGTCTCAAAAAAATCACCTCTAAATTTATTTAACATACACTAAAGTGTAAGGAGAAATACAAACATGAGAAAAGAAAGAAATAATTTTTTTCAAGAATCAGGTTATAACCAAGGATATTTTTATAACAACATGACTCCACAATTCCCAGCAGTACCTCAAATGGAAGCATCATCATCTTTTTATATGAATCAAGGGATGAATCAAGATGTAGATTCAAGATTATCTAAACTTGAAAGACAAGTTAATAAACTTGAATCTAGAATTAATAAGCTTGAAACTCAAAATCAACAAATAAATAATGATGATACATTTAATAATAACAATATGTATATGATTTAGTTATTAATGCTTACTTTTCCAAAAGTAAGTTTTTTTATTATTTTATTTAAATATTCTTTTCCAAAAACATCATGTAATAGTTTAGTTTTATAAGCAGTAAAAATATAAATAAATCCACCTACTATTCCATAAGCTATACACTCTACCATACAAATCCATCTTCTGTTAATAACTGGCATAAAGTATTTCATTATAAGTACAGATATTACCATAAGTGAAAGTGGTATTAAAGTTTTTAAGTATATTTTAAATGTATTTCCATAGTGGAAGTTATATTTTTTCTTAAAGTAAATAACAGCTATTAATATAGATAATGAATATCCAGTAATAGTTGCAGTTATAGCACCAAAATATGCAGGAAGTCCAAGTTTATGGAATAAAAGCATAAATGGTACATCTAATAATCCATTAGTAATAAATCCTGTAAGTACACTTATATATACCATTTTGAATTTATTAACACTTTGAAGTGTGAAGTTTGTAATCATAAACATATTTAAAACGATTGCAACAAAAACATTAAGTGTTAATATATTAACCCCAATATGGTTATATTGATAAAATACTGTCCATACAGGTCTTGCAATTAAACTTATACCAACAACTAGTGGTATAGATACAACAAATATAATTTGTAGTGCTTTATTAAATGTTTTATCAACATCATCCCATTTACCTAATGTATAACTATTAACAATAGATGGGATTAAACTTGTAGTCATTCCAGTACCAATTGCAGTAATAATAACATTTATTTTTTTACTCCATGCACTAATAGCACTAGAAATAAATTCTGTATTCTTAACACTATATTTTAAATGATCCATTGTTCTTAAAATTAATACCATGTCGATAAAATCATATATAGCAATAGATATACTAATAATAATTACAGGAATTGCATATTTAACAATTTTCAAAATAATTTCTTTATTTGTAACATTATCTTTTTCTTTAAATTTAGTAGCTAGTCCTAATTGTTTTTTATTTTTATTAATCTTGGTTCTAACATAAAAGTATGCCATTAATCCACCAACAAATGCACCAAATAACGCAATACCTACTGCATTTCTAAGTGATGTATGGAAAACTTTTAAAGCTAAATAACTACCAAGTATAATAATTAATACTCTACCTACTTGTTCAATAACTTGAGATATTGATGATACATCAATATTTCTATGTCCTTGTAAGTAACCTCTTGCAACAGATAAGAATGGGATTACTAATATAGCAAATGATACACATCTAATAACAAATGCAACATCTTCAATTGTATTTCCACCAGTTAAGTTATGGATAATAAATGTAGCTATTGGTTTAGCAAATATAAATAAAATTAAGAAAGCTACAGTAGCTATAAATCTAACAAGATTCATACCAAGTTTATAAGCTCTAACTTTAGCCTCTTGCATATCAAGAGTATTATATTCATTTATTATTTTACTAACTGCATTTGGAAGCCCAGCTGTTGATACATCTAAAAATAAAACATAGATATTATATGCATAAGCATATAATGCTCCACCTTTTACACCAACAGTAGCATAAAAAGGAATAACATAAAGTATTCCTAAAATCTTTGTAATTATTATTGCAAGAGTTGCAATAAAAGTACCTTCAATAAATGAACTTTTTGTAAGTTTTTTCAATACTATCAATCCTTAATTTATATATAAAATTATTACTAATATTTTACTACAAAAAACTATGACTTTCCAGTCATAGTTAATTGTATATTATCATTGCAGAAAAACAATAAATTTGATCTTCTCCAGATATAGCAGTAGATACTTGATATTTTATATCAACTACCTTTACTTCATTCTCCCATAAAAAATTATTAACTTGTTCCTCTAAATCTTTTTCATGAGATTCATCAAATATTTTAACTTTCACTTTAATCACCAATAATATATATAAAATAATAGTTGAAAATTTTATGTCGAATAATGATTAACTTACTAAAATATAAACAGTAAATAATGTAATAAAAAAAAGATCCACTAAGGATCTTTTTATTTTTGATTATATTGTCTATTTTTAACAATTTTAGCAACAATATCTTCATCATATTTATGATTTTGAAATAATTCAAAAGGCTCAACATCTAAAGATTTTGCTATTACTTCTAATTTATTTATCGTTGGGCAATGCATTCCTCTTTCTATATCAGTCATATATCTTGATGAAAAAGAACATAACTCAGCCAACTTCTCCTGAGACATATTATTTTTAAATCTAAAATATTTAATATTAAAAATAAGTAAGTCTTTTAATGAATAAAACTGCATTTTCATTAATACCACCTATTACAAGTATGATACAAATTACCGCAAAATATTCACACGAACTATTTACTGCAAGTATTTTGTGTGCTACTCTTATAATAAGAAAGGAGTATAGCGTATATGGATGAAGAAGAAGTAAATAAAAAAAGCAAGTTAAAAATTGGACTAATTGCCCTACTTATTATTGCAATAATATCATTAGGTGTTACTCTTATAATCTACTTCAATTCAGATAATGATTCTGGATCGGATTATGATGAAGATTATAACAAATCAACTATCATTGAAGATGAAGAAGATGATGATGATGAAGTTATATATATTGAAGAAGACGAAGAAGAAAACACCATTTCTGAGAATGCTACTACAAACACTACGAAAACAAATAATGCGTCAAAGAGAAAAGAAACTCCAAAAACTACAAATAACACAAATTCTCAAAGTAACAATAATACAAACAATCAACAAGAGCAAAAAACTGATAATACATCACAACAAACAAGTGATAATACATCAATCAATCAGCAATCAGGCCAATCAACTTCGCAAAACAACGCTGTTAAGAAAGCTAAAGCTTACTTGAATTACTCAGCTTTTTCAAGAAGTGGACTAATTGAACAGTTAGAATTCGAAAAATTTTCTCATGAAGATGCTGTATATGCAGTTGATAGTCTTGGTACAGATTGGAACCAACAAGCACTAAAAAAAGCTAAAGCTTACTTGAATTACTCAGCATTTTCCAGAAGTGGTTTAGTAGAACAGCTAAAATTTGAAGGATTTACATCTGAACAAGCTGAATATGGTGTCGCATATTGTGGCGCTAATTGGAATGAACAAGCAGCAAAAAAAGCTAAAGCATATTTAAACTATTCATCATTTTCAAGAGAAGGATTAATTGATCAATTAAAATTTGAAGGATTTACTCAAGAGCAGGCAGAATATGGTGTAAGTCAAGCCGGATATTAATAAAAGGAGGAATAATTTATGGCAAAATTAAAAAAATGTAAACATTGCGGAAATGATGTTGCTAAGAGCGCAAAATCATGTCCAAACTGTGGTGGAAAATTAGGAGCACCATTAATTGTAAGACTACTAGGTTTAGTTTTAGGAATAATATTAATAGTTGTTGGATGTTCAAAACTTTTAAGTGATGCAGCAGACGAAATTGATAAGGAAAATAAAGAAAGTTTCTCACACGTTATTACTAAAGAATATAGTGACAGTTACAGTCATTATATTGAAGGAACTGTTAAAAATCTAAAAGATAAAGATTTCTCTTACGTACAAATTGAATTTGTATGTTATGACAAAGAAGGAAATAACATAGGTACAGCTGTTGACAATACCAACAATCTACTAGCAAATGAAACATGGAAATTTAAAGCAATAGGATTATTTACAGAAACTAAAGTTGATCATTGTGATTTTCGCGAAATCACTAGTTTGTAATAGATAGGAAGTATATATGTCATTAATAAAATGTGAAGAATGTGGAAAAGAAATAAGTGAAACAGCTAAAACCTGCCCTAAGTGTGGATTTAAAGTAAAAAAAGAAATTAGTAAAAATGAAAAAAAGGATAGAATAAAATTATTTGTTACAATTGGAATAATACTAGCCTGCTTTATAGCAGTAGGAATAGTATGTATAAATCTTATGCATCAAAACAAAGTAAAGAAGTATAAAGAAAAATACGAAGAAATCGTTGATAAAATTTATTCAAGTGGTATAGAAGCTGAAGATTGCATATCACTATACAGAAAAGTTTGGTATAACACCATATGGGAAGAAGAAGATACTGAGACAGACAAATACACTAAAGATTCTAATGGGGAATTTTATGATGACTTTAATGATTCTTTACATGTGTTATCATCAGATAGCAATTTCTCAAAAAGAATTTCTTCACTAGAAATTGATAGTGATATTGTACAATCTTTATTTGATGATTTAAAAAATCCACCAAAAGAAATGAAGGATGCATATGATGATCTAGATGAATTGGTAGATGTTTACCTATCATTTATAAATTTGGCAACAAATCCAAGTGGAAGTTTAAAATCATATACAGAAAAATATACTGAACTTGACGATAAAGTTGTTAGTCTTTATAAAAAAGTTCAAAGAAATATTGATTAATTCGGAGAGCAATATGTCATTAATAAAATGTGAAGAATGTGGAAAAGAAATAAGTGATAAGGCAGGTGCTTGTCCTAAATGTGGAAATCCAATGCAAAACATAAACTATAATAGATTTTGTACAGAGTGTGGAGAACCAATAGAACCAAATGATATACAATGTAAGCATTGCTATTCAATATTAAAAAATAACAATGTATACATTATAGATAAAAAAACAAACGCAATGTCAGTAGCTGGATTTGTTATAAGTTTGGTATCACTATGTTTTGCCTTTCTATCAATTCTAGGATTCATATTTTCATGTATCGGATTATCCCAAGTTAGTAAACGAAATGAAAAAGGATATGGACTAGCATTAGCAGGATTTATAATATCATTATTGATGTTTATGATTATGGTTTTATATATCTTAATACTTGTATATGAATAACAAATAAAAAAAGATCCAATTTGGATCTTTTTTATTTAACTACAATATTGACAATTTTATTAGGAACAACGATAACTTTAACTATTTCTAAGCCATCAGTAAATTTCTTAACATTTTCATTAGATTTAGCTATTTCTTCTACTTCATCTTTAGGAGCATCTTTCTTAATATCAATAGTTCCTCTTAATTTACCATTAACTTGAACACCAATAGTAATATTATCTTCTATGATTTTAGCTTCATCATATTTAGGCCACTCTGATTCACAAATAGCTTTTCCTAAATCATATTTTTCGTTTAATTCTTCAGTAATATGAGGACAAATAGGATTTAATAATGTTAAGAATACTCTATAATCATCTTTAGTGATTCCATCTTCAAATTTTTCATATTCATTTAACATAATCATAAGTGATGATACAACTGTATTATATTTTAAATGAGTTAAATCAAATTCTACCTTTTTAATTGTTTTATTAACTAAACACTCATCAGTATAACCAGTTTTATCATTTAATTTACTTCCTATTTTAACTACTCTATCTATAAATCTAGAACATCCTTTTAATGAATCAGTATTCCATGGTGCATCCATTTGATAATCACCCATGAACATTTCATAGATACGTAAAGTATCTGCTCCATATTCATTTATAATGTCATCTGGATTTATTACATTTCCTTTACTCTTACTCATTTTTTGATTATCAGAACCTAGAATCATACCATGAGATACACGAGTCCAAATCATTTCTTTATTTGGAACAAGTCCAATATTATATAAGAATTGTACCCAGAATCTAGCATATAATAAATGTCTTGCAGTATGTTCCATACCACCATTATACCAATCTACTTTATTCCAATACTTCATAGCATCCATTGATGCAAATTCTTTATTATTTCTTGGATCCATAAATCTTAGGAAATACCAACTTGATCCAGCCCATTGAGGCATTGTATCAGTTTCTCTTCTTGCTGGTTTTCCACATTTAGGACATTTACAATTAACAAATTCTTCAATTTTAGCAAGTGGAGATTCTCCAGTATCAGTTGGTTCATATTCAGTTACATCTGGAAGAAGTACTGGTAATTCTTCATCTGGAACAGGATTCCATCCACAATCTTCACAATAAATCATTGGAATTGGTTCTCCCCAGAATCTTTGACGACCAAATACCCAGTCTCTCATTTTATAGTTATTAACTCTTCTAGCTATGCCTTCTTTTTCTAACTTATCGGTAATTTTTTCTTTAGCTTCTTCAACAGTTAAACCAGTGAATTCTTCTGAATTCATAAGTTTAATACCTTTACCTAAGTAATCATGTTTTTCAAAAGCTTTTTCAGATATATCTCCTTCAATAACTTGAACGATATCAAGGTTGTGTTCTTTGGCATATTCAAAGTCTCTTTGATCATGAGCCGGAACTGCCATAACAGCACCAGTACCATAATCACCAAGTACAAAGTCTCCTAAGAATATAGGAACTTCTTTACCATTTATAGGATTAATAGCTTTAACACCTTTAACTTCAACACCTGTTTTACCTTTATTAAGTTCAGTTCTATCCATTGAAGATTTTAAAGAAGTTTCTTTAATATAAGCTTCAACTTCTTCTTTATTTTCAACTCTAGGCATTAATTCTTGTATTAATTTTCCATCAGGTGCAATAACAAAGAATGTAATACCATAAACTGTTTCTATACATGTTGTGAATATACTAAATTTACCTCCACCAACAATGTTAACATCCATTTCAACACCAGTTGATTTACCTATCCAGTTAATTTGACCTAACTTAACTTTGTCTGCAAAATTGGTATCATCTAATCCTTTTAGTAAGTCTTCAGAATAATCACTCATTCTAAGCATCCATTGTGATTTTTCTCTTTGTTCTACTTGAGAACCACATCTTTCACATTCTCCACCAGCTGCATCTTCATTAGAAAGTACCATTTTACATTTAGGACACCAATTTACCTTAGTAGTAGCTTTATATGCCATATCATGTTTAAAGAATTGAATAAATTGCCATTGTGTCCATTTATAGTATTCTGGATCAGTAGTAGAAAAAGCTCTAGACCAATCAAATGAAAATCCAATAGATTTCATTTGATCACCAAATACTTTTATATTTTGTTCAACAACATTTTTTGGATGTTGATGAGTTTTAATAGCATATTCTTCTGCAGGAGCTCCAAATGCATCATAACCCATTGGGTATAATACATTATATCCTTGCATTCTTTTAAGTCTTGCTAAAGCATCTTGAGCAGTATAACTTCTAACATGACCTACGTGAAGTCCTGCTCCAGATGGGTATGGGAATTCAACTAGAATATAATAAGGATTAGCTCCTTCATTTTTTACTTCAAAAGTTTTATTATCATCCCAATACTTTTGCCATTTTTTCTCTATATCAGTATAATTACTCATAATTATTTCCAACCTTTCTTAACTAAATGTCTTCCATATATTTCATAAACAGAATATATAAGACCAAATACAAGTGCAAAACCTATTAATAGTTGCCATGCAATATGTAGTTTAATATTAGATATAACTGTTACTGTAACAGAAATAATAAAGCCATTAATTAAACTACACCACATAGCTGTAGGTTTTAAAAGC
>JAILQR010000090.1 GCA_024698845.1 Bacilli bacterium
AGTGTATATATTATGTTAACATAAAAAACATTAGTGGTGATTCTATGAAAAATAGTGAGGCAATTATAATAAAATTGTATAATTTTTATAAATTCATCGAACCGGAGTTTTTAAAGTTTAAAAAACTACCATGTTTTAATGATGTAAAAGATTTAAAAGATGGTTTAAAGAAAATTAATAATTATATTGCACAAGAAGTTGATGAAAAAGGATTTATTGATACTTTCGAAAATGTTGTAAGTAAATCAGATATATATAATGCCTTTGATGTTTTTTATGTAATGTGCAAAGAAAATCATTGTGATATTAATGAAGATGACATTATTACATTAGCAGAAAATAAGGAATATCAACTTTACTACGATGCTTTTATAAAACAATACTTTATAAAAAGTGCTAAAGATTTAGATAAAAGAGATATAAATAATGAGTTATTAAAAAGAGTATTAGTGGTTAGATTAAATTCACCTAATAGAAAAGAAAAAGGACCAAGAAAACATTCAACTGAAATAAAAAAGAAAGAAGAACAAAAAGAGATAGTAGAAGAAAGAAGAGTGGCAGGAAATATGTCAAACGAGAATAAATACAATATAATAGCATATAAAAGTATTGATGCAGATCATGATTTGATTGATAAAGCCATAGCCGAATTACCTGAAAAAGAACAAAAATTGATTGAAAGAAAAGGAAGAATAAGTTTAGGTATTTTTGATAAATTACTAACACCATTAGAAGAGAAAAATTTAAATTCTATATTAAATAAGATTAGATCTAAACTTGGATTAAAGATAATACCACAAGAAAACAATGAAAGAAAAGAAACGAAAAAAGAAAAAACAAAACCTAGAAAAAAAGGTGAGAAACGTATGGCACAAACAATATATGAATTAGTAAATATAGACCAAGAAGAATGTGACAGATTAATTGGATATCTTTCAGAAGAAGAAAAAAGTATAATAGAAAAAAGAAATAATGGGGAAGAACTTACTCCTAAAGAAAGAAACAAATATTTTGGTATAGTTAATAAACTAAGAAGATGGGTTAAAAATGAAAGCCTGGTAGAATACAATTATAAACAATCAATATATAAAATGATAAAAGCTGATAAAGAAAAAATATCTTCAGTTATTGAAAATGATTTATCAAAGAATCAGCAACTACTAGTTCAAAAAAGAGAAGATATACTTTCAGGTAAAAGTGATGAAAAATTAACAAATGCTGAAACAGATAGATTCAATGCTTTAGTTTATAAAATCAAAGTGAAACTAGGTATTAACAAAGTACCTAAAACGAAACCAAGAAGAAAAGAAAATCCCCAACAAACTGGTAAAAAGAGAACCACTATATATAGTCAATTAGGTAAGAGTAAAGAAGAAACAGATGCTCTTATAGAAAAATTATCTGATGATGATAAAAGAATTGTAAATGATAGGCTTGAAGGCAAAAAACAATCAAAGGAAGATCTAAATAGATACTTCACTATAATTAATGCCTTCAGAGAAAACAAAATACCTAGTGGAAAAAGAAGAAAAAAATCAATTAATAAAAAAATAACCCCACAAGAATTAAAAGAAGAATTAAGTGAAAAAGAAAAGGAAAATATAAATAAGGTTGGGAATATGTCAAAACCATCAATAGATAAAAAAGTTCAAAATGATGAATTAATCCAAGAACAATCAAAGAAAATAATAAAAGAAGAATCAAATAAAGAATTTGAAAATAATTATAAAACATTACTTTCAATTGCCATGAAAGATCCTAGAATAACGAGAAAAATAGATCCAATAGATCTTTCAATTGCTTGTTTTAGATATGGAATTGGTAAGAGTGAAAGACCTAGAGATATTAATGCTATAGCTAAATTCTATGAAATTACACCAGAAGAAGTAGAAGAAATATCTACAAGAATATTAAAAGAACTATATGATGTTTTAGTAGATGGAATTATTGATAGTAATGCAAAACAATATGTAAAAATAGCTAATCAAAATAATTAAAGAAGAGTTTAACTCTTCTTTTTTTGTAAAAAAATAAAAAAATGTCAAAAACTTTGGAAAGAAATTTTTTTCTTGCGAATAATATAGTAGGAGGTGGAAATAATTAAGTGGAAATTGTAAATCAAGATGGCATTAAAGATTGTGGTATTAGTTGCCTCTTATCTATTATTAGGTTTTATGGTGGAGAAGTACCTAAAGAATATTTAAGAGAAATAACTCATACCACTAAAGAAGGAGTTTCTTTATACAATTTATTAGAAGGAGCCAAACTATTAGGATTTGATGCAGTAGGACTAACAGGAAATTTGGAAGATATAGAAGTAAATAACTTACCCTGTATAGTTCACTTTATCATTAATAAAAATTATAAACATTTTGTAGTTCTATATGAAATTAATAAAAAAAAACAACAAGTAACTTTAATGGATCCAGCTAAGGGTAAAAAAGTAATATCGTTTAATGAATTTAATCTACTCTCAAGTAAAAATTATTTATTCTTAA
>JAILQR010000014.1 GCA_024698845.1 Bacilli bacterium
AAACTTAAATATTTAATTAAGTATTACTTAATTGATAATAAAATCGATGATTATACAATTAAGAAGAAGTACCGTACATTAACAAAAATAAAGAAAAATTTACTAGATAAGTATAGGGATGATATTGAATGGATTGAAATATCTCATAAGGGATATAAATACGATGTAGAATTAATCAAAAGAAAGAAAAATAAAATTTCTAATTCTAGTGCAAGATGTAATTATGTTGCATCTAAGTCAGGTATTATTACATCAATAATTGCTAGAAAAGGTGTAATCAATGTAAGTGAAAATAATTATGTTAATAGAGGAGATATACTAATATCTGGATCAATAATATATAATGAAGAATTAAAAAAAGAAGTATGTGCTATCGGATCTGTATTAGGTGAAGTATGGTACAAGGTAGATATAAGTATTCCTTTAAAAGAAGAAACTCATAAAAAAATCAAAATGAAACAAAAAGACATGATTATTACATTTTTAGGAAAAGACTACAAAATATTTAATACAAAATATAAAGTTGATAAAAGAAAAAATAATCATAGAAAATTAATAGATATTAGATTTGATAACACATATAAAACTAAGAAAACAAAAACAAGTTTAAACGAAAAGGAAGCTGTAAAAAAAGGGTTAGAATTATCCAAAGATTCAATATCGAAAAAACTATCAAAAAAAGGATATATTATAGAGCAAAATATTTTGAAGAAATACTCAAATAATGGTACAATATATCTAGAGGTACTTGTTACCGTAATAGATGAATTAGGGGTTATAGAAAATTACTAGTAGAGGTGATATTAATGGTACTTGATATATTTTCACGAGCACTAAATAATATGTGGCCAATGATGGCAATATTTTTATGTGTAGTAATAACAATTAGAATTGCATATCTATCTATGCATCATAAAAAAATTACTATATATAAAGAGATTCTAGGACTAACATTTATTATTTATATGTTACTATTATTCGAACTTTTAACGGCAACTGATACTAATAACTATCATGGATTTAATATAACTCCATTTGCTGAAATATCTCGATATGGTTTTGGAACTAGACTATTTTATATAAATGTTGTAGGTAACATATTAATATTTGTTCCATTTGGTTTATTTATTGCAGGTTACTTAAAAGCAAAAAAGGTATATCCAGTATTTATCGTATCACTAATAATAAGTACAACAGTAGAATTAGTACAATTAAAAATAGGTAGATCATTTGACATCGATGATATCTTACTAAACGTAGCTGGAGCTGTTATTGGATATTTATTATTTAAACTGCTAAAATCTTTAAAAGATAAGCTTCCAGAATTCTTAAAAAAAGATTTTATATATAATATTCTTAGCGTTATTTTATTTGGTCTTCTAATCTACTGGCTTGCAAATAGAATAGGAATTATATAATATGAACAAGTTTACTATTGATAATGAATATGGATATAAGAATTATTCTTATTTAAGAAAAGTATTAAATGCAACACTAAAACATGAAAAGATTAATAATGCTGTATTTTCTATAATCTTTGTAGATGAAGAAACAATTCATGAAATAAATAAAGATTACAGAGGTATAGATAGAGTAACTGATGTTATATCATTTGCGTTTGAAGATACTGGTAAAATGGTGTATAATAATGTTCGTCTTCTTGGGGAAATATATATATGTATTCCAAGAATGCAAGAGCAAGCAAAAGAATATGGACATAGCGAAAAAAGAGAATTATCTTTTTTAGCAGTACATGGCCTTCTACATTTACTAGGTTATGATCATATGACTAAGGAAGAGGAAGAAGCTATGATTGGATTACAGGAGATGGTTTTAGATGGCGAAAATATCAAGAGATGAAATTAAGAAAAAAGGTATTAAAAGAACCCTTAGAACATTTAAGTTTTCTATTGATGGTTTAGCATATGCTTATAAAAATGAACAAAGTATGTTAATTCATGCATTAGGAACTGTATTTACTGTAGTTCTAGGTATTATTTTTAGTTTATCATTAACAGAATGGGCACTTGTATTTATTGCCCTTGGAGTAATCCTAGCTAGTGAACTTATAAATACTGCAATTGAGGCTGCTGTTGATTTATGTACACTTGAAATACATCCACTTGCTAAAATAGCAAAAGATTGTGGATCTGCAGCAACATTTGTATTATTCTTAGTTTCTGTTGTAATTTGTTTATTTGTATTTGTACCACATTTTATTGGTTAGTTAGAGGTGATTTATATGCGTAGTGGTTTTGTAAGTTTAATTGGTAGACCTAATGTAGGTAAATCAACACTTTTAAATGCCATTATAAATGCTAAAGTTGCTATTACTTCTAATAAAGCACAAACAACAAGAAATATTATTCAAGGTATATATAATGAACCTGATACACAAATAGTATTTGTTGATACTCCAGGTATTCATAAACCTGTTACTAAACTTGGAAGAGTTTTAAATAAACAATCTTATTCTTTAACTAAAGATGTAGATGCTATCCTTTTTGTAGTAGATGCTAAAGACGGTCTTGGTAAAGGTGATAAATATATTATTAATTCCCTTGAAAAAGGCAAAACACCAGTAATATTGGTTTTAAATAAAATTGATAGAATGACAACGTCTGAATTAATGCAAAGAATAAATGAATATAAAGACTTATTTGCATTTGCAGATATAGTTCCTGTATCTGCCTTAAAAAGAGATAATATTGAAAGACTTGTAAAAGTAGTTAAAGAATATTTAACTGATGAAGTAAAATATTTTGAAGATGATATATATACTAGTAGTTCTGTTAAGTTTATGATTAGTGAAATCGTAAGAGAAAAATTACTTAATGTAACTACTGAAGAAATTCCTCATAGCATTACTTGTTATACAACAAGTTATGAAGATCAAGGTAATTTAGTAAATATAAATGTAGATATTATTGTTGATCGTGATTCTGTTAAGAAAATTATTATTGGTAAAAGAGGAGATCGACTAAAAGAAGTTGGATCAAAGGCAAGACTTGAAATCCAATCGTTAATTGGAAAACAAGTATATTTAGATTTATACGTTAAAACAGTTAAGAACTGGAAAGATAAAGAAAAATATCTAAGTGAACTTGGATTTATGGATTTTGAATAAAATATAAATTTTAATCCCATAATATTTTTAGGTGATAAAAAATGAAAAAATCTAAAATAGCATGGGAAAAATTTAAGTTTACTGGGAAGATAGAAGACTATTTATACTATAAAGAAATAAAAAAGAAGGAATAATATGAAAGAAGAAGTAGAAGGTATCATATTAAAAGAGACACCTTATAGTGAAACTTCTAAAGTATTGCAAATACTAACTAAGAAGTATGGCTTAGTTAGTGCAATAGCTAAAGGAGCTTCATCTATAAAAAGTAATCTTCGTTCATTAACTATTCCTTTTTTATATGCTAAATTTGAACTTATCTATAAAGAAGGTAAGTTATCAATTTTAACAGGTGGAAATATAATTAAACTATATGGTGAAGGTAAAAGTGACTTAAAACTATATGCTTATATGTCGTATTTATGTGATTTATCATATAACGTTCTTAAGGAGAATAATGACAAAGAAATATTTGATATTCTAAAATCAAGTTTAGATAAGTTGTCAGAAAAGCTTGACTATGAGGTAATTAAAAATATAGTCGAGTTCAAATATTTAAATTATTTAGGTATAGAACCTAATTTCAACATCTGTCATAAATGCCATATGGTCAAAGATTTTTATGCCATCGATGGAAAAATAGGTGGATTTGTATGTCATGATTGCTTTAAAAATGAAAGATTAATTACACCAAATCTACTAAAAAAAATGAAAAGATTTCAAGAAGTTAATATATCTGAAATAACAGAAATTAAATTAACAGATGAAGAAAAGAAATTAATATCTGAATTTTTAAGAGAATATTATGAAACTTTCTCAGCAGTATATCTAAATAGTATTAAATTTTTAGATATGTTTAAATCTTGATTTATACATATTAATGTGTTAATATTTAGGCATACAAGTGATGACGGGACCTGGAAATCCTCGAGCTATATAATAAAGAGAGATTCTTCTAAGAATAAGTAAGGTGGAACCGCGGAATTTTTTTTCGTCCTTACAGATTATTTTTAGGAGTTTTTTTTAGGAAGGAAATAAGTTTATGAAAGAAATAACAATGGAAGAATTAGTTAATTATTGTAAACAATACGGTTTTATATTCCAAGGAAGTGAAATCTATGGTGGTCTTGCAAATTCATGGGATTTTGGACCTCTTGGAACAATATTAAAAGAAAATATTAGAAATGCATGGAAGCAAAAATTTATTCAAGAAAATAAATATAACTATGGACTTGATGCAGCAATTATCATGAATCCAAAAGTATGGGTTGCATCAGGACATGTTGCTTCATTTGCAGATCCACTTATAGATTGTAAAAAATGTAAGGCTAGACATAGAGCTGATAAATTAATTGAAGATTTTACTAAAGGTGAAGTAACCGCTGATGGATGGAGTAATGAAGAAATTGAAAAATATATTATGGAAAATAACATAGTATGTCCAACTTGTGGTAAACTTGACTATACTCCAATTAGAAAGTTTAATTTATTATTCGAAACAAGTATTGGTGTTACAGATGATACTAAGAACACAGTTTATTTAAGAGGTGAAACTGCACAAGGTATCTTCACAAACTTCAAAAATGTTGAAAGAAGTATGAGAGCAAAAGTACCATTTGGTATTGCTCAAACTGGTAAAGCATTTAGAAATGAAATTACACCTGGTAACTTTATTTTTAGAACAAGAGAGTTTGAACAAATGGAACTTGAATTCTTCTGCAAACCAGGAACAGATCTTGAATGGTTTGGATATTGGAAAAATTACTGTATGGATTTCTTAAAAACTCTAGGTCTTGATACTGAAAAATTAAGAATGAGAGATCATGCTAAAGAAGAACTTGCTTTCTATAGTAAAGCTACAACAGATATTGAATATCTATTCCCAATGGGATGGGGAGAACTTTGGGGAATTGCTGATAGAACAGATTATGACTTAGGAGTTCATCAAGAAGCCTCATCACAAGATTTAAGATATTTAGATCCTGAAACAAATGAAAAATATTTACCATACGTTATTGAACCATCTGTTGGTATTGAAAGATTAATGCTTGCAATTCTTGCAAATTCATACAAGGAAGAAGAAGTTGGAGAAAATGATACTAGAGTAGTTCTAAAAATTAATCCAGCATTAGCTCCAATAAAAGCAAATATTATTCCATTAATTAAAAAAGTTCATACTGAAAAAGCAACAGAAATTTACTCTGAATTATGTAAGAAATTTAATTGTTCTTACGATGATGCTGGTTCAATTGGTAAAAGATATAGAAGAGCAGATGCAGTTGGTACACCATATTGTATTACAGTTGATGATGAAACTATTAATAATGGTACAGTAACTATTAGAAATAGAGATACAATGGAACAAATTACTATCAAAGTAGATGAAATAGAAGATTATATTAAATCAAATACTGCTTTATAATTTAAGTTAACAGACAAATGACGTTTTTGTCTGTTTTTTTATTATTAATTTATTGAAAATAGAATATTTCTTTGATAAAATTATCTATAGAATACTATAGGAGGAATGCAATTATGGCATTAAAAAAATTAAAAAAGATTTTCGTTGATAGCGAAGATGGTGAAATGATAGGTGGAGAAGACGATTTCTACTCTGTATCTGCAGATGACGCAATTAAAGATGCTGATAAAACTGGTAATAAAATGATTCTTCTTGAACCAAGAGCATATTCAGAAAGCCAACAAATCGCTGATCATTTAAAAAATAGAAATAGTGTTGTTGTTAATCTTAAAAGGGTAACATCTGATCAAGCTAAAAGAATTATTGATTTCTTAAGTGGATGTATCTATGCTATTGGTGGAACAATGCAAAAAATTGGTGTAGGTATTTATCTATGTACCCCTAAAAACGTTAACGTTATGGGAAAAATTTCTGATGATTCTGAAAAATCAAAATCAAAAGATGAAGATTACGAATGGGAAAATTAATTATATCAAAATAAATATTTAAGGAAGCTTGGTGATAAGCGTGGAAAAATTTAAAAGTTCGCTTATGGGTTATGACAAAGCTGAAGTAAATGCATTTATAAATGACGTTACAAAACATTTTGAAAGCATATTAGAAAAGTTAAAAGAAAAAGATGCAGATATTGATGCTTTAAAAAAAGAACTATCTAAGTATCAAAACTTAGAAAGTACTTTAAACAAAACAATATTAGCGGCAGAAGAAGTTTCAAATAATATGAGAAGTGTTGCTCGAAGCGAATCTAAGAGTATTTTAGATGAAGCAAGAAAAAATGCATCACGTATTTTAAATGATGCACTATTAAAAGCTGAAAAAGCACAAAGCGATGCAGATCTACTTCGAAGAAGAGTAATAAACTTTAAACGTCGTTTCCGTCAAGCTGTTGAAAATGAATTAGATATGATTGATTCTATAGATGAAAATTATTAATTTATAAAATAGAATTGTTTTTAATAAAAGAGCGTAACATTTTTGTTAAAGCTCTTTTTTCTATTCTAGAAACATAACTTCGAGATATTCCGAGTTCTTTAGCAATTTTCTTTTGAGTTTGTTCTCTTTGGTTAAAAAGCCCATACCTTTTAATAATTACTTCTTTTTCTCTTGAATTTAACACTTTAAGATATTTCTTTAAATCTTCGATATTATCTTTATTATGAAGTAAAATAGATATATCAACTGATTTATCTGCTATAACATCAATTAGATTTATTTCATTACCATCTTTATCAAGACCAATAGTATCATTTAAACTAATTGTATTATTATTCTTTTTATTAGATCGAAAGTACATAAGTATCTCATTTTCAATGCATCTTGCAGCATACGTTGTTATTCTTGTATCCTTAGTTAAATTATAACTATCTACTGCTTTTATTAAACCAATTGTTCCTATAGAAATAAGATCATCATACATATTATTTTTGCTTTCGTATTTTTTTGTGATATGTGCAACCAATCTTAAATTATGTTCAATTAATTTATTTCTTGCATCTATATCTCCGTTTAACATTTTTTCAATTAATTCTTTTTCTTCATTTACATCAAGAGGTTCAGGAAAGATTGTATTTGAATAACTACCGGTAATAAAAAATATATCTTTTATGAAGTTAATTAAGCCAAAAAACATTATTAGGGGGATTAATAATGTTTTTTGGCTTAATTAACTT
The DNA here is from genome assembly GCA_024698845.1 of Bacilli bacterium. Taxonomy (GTDB): domain Bacteria; phylum Bacillota_I; class Bacilli_A; order RF39; family UBA660; genus RUG13160. The sequence goes on from JAILQR010000014.1 coordinate 7,277, forward strand.
CATAAAAGATATATTTTTTATTACCGGTAGTTATTCAAATACAATCTTTCCTGAACCTCTTGATGTAAATGAAGAAAAAGAATTAATTGAAAAAA
>JAILQR010000027.1 GCA_024698845.1 Bacilli bacterium
TAATATCCATTTACAAAGAAATAAAAGGTTTTAAAAAACTTGTAAATAAATTTTATTTAGAAAGATATTTAAATAAAAATATCCTTAAAAAGAAGAAATATTACAAGAAAAATAACACTAAATTGTTATCTAGAGAAAAAGAAGGATTCTTTTTCATAAATTATTGGGAAAATGAAGAAAAAATACTATCTAAAAAGTTTGACATTCGTACGTATTTTTGATAAAATTGTCAATGTTTGAAGGGCTTTCCCGGAAAAACCGCACTAAAAAGGTTAAGGAGAAAACATTTGTAAAATGTACCTTAAAGGCGTGACTCAAAAAATCTAATAAGGAGGTTATGTTGGATGAAAGCTATATTTGTTACAGGTGGAAAACAATATTATGTTTCTGAAGGAGACACTATCTATGTTGAAAAATTAGATAAAGAAGTTGGTTCAGAAATAACTTTTACTGATGTTTTATATGTTGATGGCAAAGCTGGTACTCCATATGTTGATGGAGCTAAAGTTGTTTGTTCTGTTGAAAAACAAGGTAAAGCTAAAAAAATAGTTGTTTTTAAATTTAGACCTAAAAAGAAATATCGTAATACTCAAGGACATCGTCAACCATATACTAAATTAGTGGTTAAAAAGATTTCTGTTAAATAATTATGATAAAAGTAATTTATAATTCTGATTATAAGAATTTAAAAATAACTGGGCATGCTGATTATGCCGATTATGGAAAAGATATTGTATGTGCAAGTGTTTCATCAATTATTTCAACAAGTGTTAATTTAGCACATGAATTTAATCAAGATATTAAATATACTGATGATAATAGTAAAATTGAAATAATAAATAATACTAATGATGAAAATGTTAAAATAGTCTTAGAAAATATGATTAATATGTTAAAAGACTTAGAAAGACAATATCCAAAGAATATAAAAATTAGTAAAGGAGAATGAATATGTTATTTATAAGTTTAAATATACAAAGATTCGCTCACGTTAAAGCACAAGGTTCAACTCACAATGGTCGTGATAGTAGAGGTAGACGTTTAGGTGCTAAAGCAGCAGACGGTCAAAAGATTAATGCTGGTTCTATTATCTATAGACAAAGAGGAACTAAGATTTATCCAGGAAAAAATGTAGGAATGGGTAAAGATCATACTTTATTCGCACTTATTACTGGTGTTGTTAAATACGAAAGATGCGGAAGAAGTAAGAAAAAAGTTAGCGTATACGAAGCTTAATTATTTAAATAAATATCACTTTTGTGATATTTTTTTAATCTATCAAATATTTAGTATTTATGTTAATATAAGAAAAAGAGGTGTAGTGTTATGAGATATAACGTAGTAAAAAACGCAGGAAGAATAATCGAAAATAGTGCATATTTAATTAAAAATCCTGAAGCATATAAAGGAAAATGGAAAGAAGTTTTTGGAAACAATCATCCTATATGTCTAGAACTTGGAATGGGAAGAGGTAATTTCATCATTGAAATGGCTAAAGCTCATCCAACAGTAAACTATATTGGTGTTGAACTTGATAAATCTCAAACAGCAACAGCAGTAAATAATGTAGGAAGACAAAAAATTGAAAATTTACGTTTTATCCACGCTGATGCTCACGATATTATTAATTTCTTTGGTAAAGAAATTGATACAATTTATTTAACTTTCTCTGAACCATGGCCTAAAAAGAAAGATGAAAAAAGAAGATTTACTCATGAAGTATACTTAAGACTTTATGATCGTATTTTTAAAAAGAAAAAACATATTATCTTAAAAACTGATAATAAGATTTTATTTGCATCTTCAATTGAAAGTTTAAGTAACTATTGGTACACATTTAAGAAAGTAAGTATGGATTTACATAATGATGAGAGAAATATAGAAAACATCATGACTGATTTTGAAGCTCACTACTTTAAAGAACATCGTCAAATATATTACTTAGATGCTGAATCTGATTGCTAGGAAATTTATGCGCAAAATGCATAAATTTTTTGCTTTTTTACAGAATTAATGGTAATATACATATACCAATTTTTTATTGAGAAAAAAGGTGATTTTATGAAAAAATTAGAAATATTAAAAAATAGTATTTGTGAAACTATAGATAATGCATATAAAGCAAATATGGATGTTCCTGAAATTCATAAGTTCTTAAGTGATATTTATGATTCAGATAAAACTTTAGTAATGCCACTTACTGTAGAAGAAACATATATTTTAAGATGTTTACTTCACATTAATGAATGCTATGGTGAAGAATATTTAAATAGTTTAGAATTAGAATTTTCTTTAGAAACAGTTTTAAAAGAAATAAATTCTGTATTACTTTCTTATACTGATTTTGTTGAGTTTGATAAACCATTATTTGAATACTTCTGTGGAGAAGATGATGATGAAATATCATTATTCGATGAAGAACTTGATGAGTTATCATATGAAACAATATGTCAACTTAGGATGCTTAATATATATAACTTAAAAGATTTAGAATTATATTCTGATGAATTCTTAGAAGAATTTATTAGTAAAGAAGATCTAAATAAAATTTGCTCTTATATTAAGTATGTTGAAGAATATAATAGAGAAATATTAGATGAACATAAACCAAGAACTAGAGAAAAATAATCTCTAGTTTTGTCTTTTATTTTATGTTAACATAGTGAAAAAGGGTGATATTAATGTTTGTAGATGAATTAACAGTTAAAGTTATAGCAGGAAAAGGTGGAGATGGTTGTACATCATTCCGTCGTGAAAAATATATCCCTATGGGAGGACCAGATGGTGGCTCAGGAGGAAGAGGAGCTAACATTATTTTTCGCGTTGATAAAAGTTTAAAAACATTAATTGATTTAAGATATCAAAAAATAATTAAAGGTGATAAAGGTACTAATGGTAAAGGTAGCAATAGAAATGGTGCTAATGCCGAAGATGTAATTATTAAAGTACCAGCAGGAACTACTGTTATAGATATGGATACTAATTTAGTTATAGCTGACTTAGTAAATGATGATGATGAAGTAATTGTAGCTCATGGAGGGAGAGGAGGAAGAGGAAATAAAGCCTTTGCAACACTTCTTGATAAAGCTCCAAAAATGAGCGAATATGGTGAACCTGGCGAAGAAAGAATACTTAAATGTGAACTAAAAGTACTAGCAGATGTTGGACTAGTTGGTCTTCCAAGTGTAGGTAAAAGTACACTTTTATCGCAAATAAGTGCATCTAAACCTAAAATTGCTGCATACCATTTTACAACACTTAGTCCAAACTTAGGCGTAGTTACTTTAAAAAATAGAAAGAACTTTGTTATAGCTGACTTACCTGGATTAATTGAAGGAGCATCTGAAGGTGCTGGTTTAGGTCATAAATTCTTAAAACATGCATCTCGTACAAGAATTATTGCACATATAATTGATATGGGAAGCTTTGAAGGAAGAAATCCTATAGAAGACTATAAAGTAATAAGAAATGAAATCGAAAAATATAGCAAAAAACTGGCAAATAAAAAAGAAATTATTATTGCTAATAAATGTGATCTTCCAAACTTTGAAGAAAATTTAGCGTTGTTCAAAAAAGAATATCCAAATTTAGATATTTATCCAATAAGTGCTTTAAATAATACAGGAATTGAAGAAGCTATGAATAAAATTGCCGATATGCTTGATTCAATCGAAGAAGAAGATATATACGATGAATCTGAGTATGAATCTCATGTAGTATATAAATTTAAAAATGAAAAACCATATACAATTACTAATGATAATGGTGTATGGGTTGTTGAAGGTGCAGAAATAGAAAAACTATTTAAAATGACTAAATTTACTGAAGAAGAATCAATTTTAAGATTTGGTAGAAAGTTAAAAGGAATGGGAATCGACGAAGCGTTAGAAGAAGCAGGAGCAAAACGTGGAGATGACGTTCAAATAATGGACTACGTATTTACTTTCAAAGAATAAAATACCTTTATAAAAGGCATTTTTTCTTTATAACTTGACATTTGTTCGATATTTTAGTATAATTTAAACAGTTATATACGAGGGGGTTGTATTTAACTGTAAGCTATCCTTGTAAGGGTAGTTTTTTCTTTTTGTACTGGGGGTTATAATAATGAAACAAAAAGAATTAGATAAAATGGTAGATTCACTTAAGAAGTTAGCTGTTCTTGACGAAGAATGGGTAAATGATGAACCACTAAATTTATTAATGGAAAGATTAGCAATAAAAATTGCTAATGCAAGTAATAAACCGATTCCTCCATTTACAATAAATGAAGTAGCTTATATTAAGAAAATAGTATTTAAAATTAAACCAAGTGAAGAATATTTGATTCCAAAAGGTTCTGGTGACTTAATTAAAAATAATTTTAGAATTAAGCTTAATGCATGTATTGAAACTTATATAAAAAAAAGAAAAGCTCTAAAAAAACCTTGTGGTTTAGATTCTGTTTTCTCTAGTTGTAAATTTACTGCAGCTGAAATGCAAAAATTAGAATCAAGAAAAATTTACTACTTAAATGATTTGCTTGCATATACAAAAGAAGATTTAAGTAGAGTTTTTGGTGAAAATATCTTAAAAAAGGCTAAATCAATGCAAAATGAATGCTACAGAAAATCTATTTGTAGTGGGATAGAGGCACTTCAATTCATGGATGATTACATGAATGATGAAAAAGAACGTAATGTTTCTTACTTTATAAACCAAGTTGGTGTTACAGAACACTTCGCAAGAAACATTGCTAAAGCTAATTATAATCCAAAAACAATAAAATTTTTAAAGCCTGACGTACTAGGTGAGTTAAATATAATTCCGAGAGAAAACTTGAAGAAAATTAAAGCATTCGTTGGAAGAAGAAAAAATGATTCTGTATTTAAATTTAATCATGGATTAACTAATGATGTGATTGGTATAAGACAAGCAAAAATAGTTGATTTTGAAACTATGTTTAGTATTCATAGTAAGTTTAATGAAATAATTGAATCTGAGGAAGCGTTCTCCGGAGAATTCCAAACTTTAATTTGTACTTTATGTAAGTTAAAAGAAAGCGAAGCATCTTTGTTCTTAAATGAATATGCTGTTCAAAATAATTTAGATTTAAATACACGTAAAATTAACAAAATCATAAAATTGTTAAAAGAAAATAATGTATTTATTGATGGATTAATTGAAGATGAATTTTTAGACTTTGACTTTTGTGATTATTTCTTACTTAGAACTACTATATCTGCTGCAAAAAAAGAAAAAGGAATAAGCTCAAATGAGTTAAGCTGTATTATTCTTGGTAGATGTAATAACCATTATATAGATGATGTAATAAATGGTGCTGTTAAACCATCTGTTTCATGGCTTGAAAAAGTATGTGAAGTTTTAGATATTGATTTCGAAACTTTCTCTGAGGAAACAAATATCAAAAAACGTGGTACTATTTACGTTAGTAGAGACGTAGAAAATAATGATTATAATCATATCATTATTAATGGGGAACAAATTATATCAGATGATGAATATAGAAAAGTTATAAAAAATTCTATTTTAAGAAAAAAATGTCATGATATAGTTTCTGGAAATGTTAAAAATATCAAAATTGAGGAAACTTTGACTGAAACAAATATTAAAACAGAAAATGATCCTGTTGTTAATAGCGTTGCTGCTGAAGAACCAGAATTTTTAGGTGATGAATCACTATACTATTCTCAATATTCTCGTAGAGAATTACAATCTGCATTTGACGAAGCTACAGCTGAAAATGATGTTGCTAAAGAAAATTTAACAGCTATGAATGATAAACTTAATTCAATTGAAAATAAAATGGCTAGTCTATTACAACAATTAAATGAATTAAGTGAAGAGCGTGTACGTCTACAAGAAGAAATATCTAACGAAAGCGCTAAAAAATATTTTGCTGGTAAAACAGCTGAGTTAATTGATGAAGAAATATATCGAAGAGTAAGAGATAAAAAATCTAATCA
>JAILQR010000055.1 GCA_024698845.1 Bacilli bacterium
TATGTTAATGTTTCATCTATTATAATACTACCTGTTTGATTAAGCTTAGTTAAATCAATAATCATATAATCATCTCCATGTGTTAATTATATCATTATATTAGAGTAAATCTATATAATATTAACTAATAGTATGGTAAAATACATGTAGAGGTAGATAATATGGAAGTAATTGGTATAATTGCGGAATATAATCCTTTTCATAATGGACATAAATATCATATAGATATGATTAAGAAAAAATATCCAAAATCTATTATAGTTCTAGCTCTTAGTGGATACTTTTCTCAACGTGGTGATGTATCACTTTTAACTAAAGAAGATAAAACAAAAATAGCTCTTGATAATGGTGTTGATATAGTTGTTGAACTACCAACTGTATTTGCAACGCAAAGTGCTGATATTTTTTCTGAAGCATCTGTAAAGATACTTAATAATTTTAAAGTTGATAAAATTATTTTTGGTAGCGAATCAAATGATGTTTCTACTTTGGATAAAATTGCAAGAATACAACTTTATGATGAAGAATTTGATTCAAGAGTTAAAAAGAATTTAGATGAAGGATTAAATTATCCAACTGCTCTTGCTAAAGCATTAAATGTAGATTTTGATTTTAACCCAAATGATCTACTTGGTATATCATATATTAAAGCTGCACTTAAAAATAATTTTGATATAGAATTTGAAACTATTAAAAGGACAAATTCATACCATGATGTTGATTTAGACGAAGTACTTGTTAGTGCTACCAATATAAGAGAAAGAATCCTAAAAAACGAAAATATAGATAAATATGTTCCATATAATCCTAGTGATTATATTATAGATATTAACTATAAGAAATTATTTGATCTCTTAAGATATGAAATAATAACAAATAATCATTTAGAAAATATTCTAACTGTAGATGAAGGTATTGAAAATAAACTAAAAAAAGAAGTTCTAAGAGCTTTTAATAAAGAAGATTTAATCTACTTAGTTAAATCTAAAAGATATACATATAACAAAATATCAAGAATGTTTTTACATATACTTCTTAACATAGAAAAAGAATCATATACTCTTGATTATACAAAGGTTATTGGTTTTTCACAAAACGGTCAAACATACTTAGGTAATATAAGAGATGATTTAATTTTACCAATTACACCTAGTATTAAAAGTGAAATGTTCAAATGTGAAATAAAAGCATCTTATATATTTGATTTATTAACTAATCAAAAAACATTATCATTTGAAACTAGAAATAAACCAGTTATTAAATAAAAAAACAGATTTTTATAAATCTGTTTTTATTATGCAGTTCTTATAAACATATGTACTGTGATATATGGGTCTACTATACTAAATGCAGTTCCTGAACCAGTTGATGTTGATGCAACAGCAGTTCCAGTAAATGAACTTGATACTGTTCCTTTAGCTGTTGCGTTATGTGTATGATTACCAGATATTGTTATTTTACCTTCTGGTTTGTACACATGGCTATGTGTTGTGTTATTTGATGTTGTTCCATTATTACCTGCGTTAATTTGAACAGCATGCCAATCACCAACAGCTCCAGCTCCAGAGTGAGTTCCTATATTCCATACGGCTCCACCACCCTTAATATATTCAACTAAGTTACCATCACCTTGCATAACAAGTCTAAACGATTGATCTCCACCCGCGATTTGAAACCCATTCATCCTGTGTGAATGCGATGCTATATTATTACTTGATGTGTTTCCTGCCTTTCCTGAAAATGAACCGGAAAGGTTTGCACTTTGATTAGTTGATGTTACAGCAGTTCCAGTAAAAGTACTTTTTACAGATCCTTTAGCTGTTGCATTATGAGTATGAGCTGGTAAGTTAGATACAGCTAAAGTAGCGGTAGATGAACCACCTGTTACTTTTGCTGCAGTAGTAGTTCCTCTTAGAACTCTACCATCACCAAACACTTCCCATGTACCACCAATTGATTGTGATACTTTTGCTGGAGTATCAACATTTGTTGAAATATAAATACTTCCAACTGGATATATTTTATTTAAAAGCCATGTATAAAAAGCTCCCATGTCGTTACTAAATTGTTCATATGTAACATCTTCACCATATTTTTTACTGTCTACACTATTATTGACTTTATTTGATTTTCTATTAATAACAACTACATTTATTACGGTAGTTATTATTAATGCTAGCAATAAAACTTTAAACTTTCTCTTTAACTTCATAGCTAGCACCTACGCAGTTCTTTTATACATAAATACAGTTATATATGGGTCAATAATACTAAATGCTCCACCTGAACCAGTAGATGTTGATGTTACAGCTGAACCAGTAAATGAACTTGATACGCTTCCTTTAGCAGTAAAGTTATGAGTATGGTTACCAGAAAGTGATACTGTACCTGCTGGAGTATATGAGTGTGCATGTGATGCATTTGAACTTGTAGTTTGAACAGAACCAGATCCTACACTAACAGAATGCCAGTCACCAACTGCACCTGCTCCTGATTTAGCACCTGATGCCCAAACAGGACCATTTTTGTTATACACAACTAAGTTACCATCACCTTGAATTGCAAATCTAAAGTGACTTGATGCACCATCTACATGGAATCCATAAATTGTATGTGAGTGAGCTGCACTTGCATCATTTGTATTTTTTTGAGTACCAGTAAATGTAGCAGATGGATTAGCACTTTGGTTAGTAGATGTTACAGCTTGTCCTGAAAATGAACTTGATACACTACCTTTTGCAGTAAAATTATGTGTGTGTGCTGGCATGTTAGCAACAGAAAGAGTTGCTGATGTTGCTCCACCCGTTTGTCCAGCAGTTCCTGTTGAACTTCTTAAAACCCTATCAGTACCAAATGCTTGCCATGTTCCGCCTAAAGCATCATGAACTTGATTAGCATTAGAATATGCAGTTGTAATATAAATTGAACCAACTGGATAAACCTTATTAATTAATCCTACTTTAATTTCGTTAAGGTCATTTTGAAGATCAGTATAATCTCCTACTCTGATATATAGTTCATCAAGAGCTCCTCTAACGTCTTCACTTGATAAACCTGATGCAGAATTTATATAAATAACATCTTCAGAGTTAATCATAGTACCTTCTGCCTTTGCACTAAAATAGCTTGTAAATAAAAGTGATATAATTACAGCTACAACAATAATTAAAAAATCTCCAAATAATTCTTTAGATTTCATAGAATACCTCCGTATCTTAAACTACTATAATTATATCATTTATACTATTTATTTCAACAAAAAAACTTTGCTAGTGCAAAGTTATTTTGATTGACATTTCGGACAATAGTAAGCACTTCTTCCATTTATTTGTTCACATATGATTGGTTCACCACAAACTTTACATACTTCTTTTTCTCGAGCATGAACGAATAAATCAAATTGGAATCTACCAGTTACACCTAATGATGATGTGTAACTTCTAATAGTAGTTCCACCAGCTTCAGTTGCCTTTTTTAAAATTTTTCTAGAGTTATCAATTATTTTCTGACACTCGTCAAGTGTAACTTTATTTGCAGGTCTATAAGGATTTATATTTGATGCAAATAAAACTTCATTTGCATATATATTTCCAAGGCCTGAAAATATAGTTTGATCTAATAATACAGTTTTAATATATTTTCTTGTTTTTTGATATTTTTCAAATAAATATTCTTTTGTTAGTTTTTCATCATATGGGTCATATCCCATTTTCTTTATTGCAGGATAATCATATAATTTATCCTTATCAACAATTGCAAGTGCACCAAACCTTCTAGTGTCATTATATATTAAATCAGTATCATGATCTAAGTGAAAATATACTAAATCATGAAATCCTGCTTTAGTACCTTTTTCTTTTATAAAGTATTTACCTTCCATTCTTAAATGACTTAACATGTAAATATCATCTAAGTCAAAAACTAACCATTTACCTATTCTTATAATATCTTTAATAGTTTTATTACTTAGTTTTTTAAATTCATCTAAGTTTGATTCTATTATCTTAGGATAATATACATCAACACTTTCTATTTTATATCCTCTTAATTTTTTTAGAAGTGTTTTTCTAACAGTTTCTACTTCTGGCATTTCTGGCATTACATATCAGCTTCTTTCAAATTATTTTGCTTCATACCAGTTAGAACCAGTATCTGCACTTACCTTTAACGGAACACTAAGTTTATAAATGTTTTCCATTGCATCTTTTGCAAGATTAATTAATTCATCTAATTCATTTTCATAAACATCAAAGATCAATTCATCATGAACTTGCATAACAATTTTACTTTTTAAATTATGTTTATTCATTTCATCATAAACTTTAATCATAGCCATTTTCATAATGTCTGATGCTGTTCCTTGAATAGGAGTATTTAGAGCCATTCTTTCTCCTGATTGTCTAATCATATAGTTAGAATTTTTAAGTTCGTCAATAACTCTTTTTCTATTAAATAGTGTTTTTACATATCCCTTGTCATAAGCTGTTTTAATATTATTTTTCATATATTCGTCAACTTTAGGATAAAGTGATAAATATTTATCAATGTATTTTTTAGCTTCACTAGGTTTAAGTTCAAGATTTTCACCAAGACCATAACCACTAATACCATATACGATACCAAAGATAACTGCTTTAGCAGTTCTTCTTTGGTTTTTAGTAACTTGTTCATCAGTTATATCAAAAATATCAGCAGCTACTTTAGTATGAATGTCTTGATCGTTAATAAAGGCATTTTTTAATTCTTCATCATCTGATAAATGAGCTAAAATTCTAAGTTCAATTTGTGAATAATCAATACTTAGGAATAAGTCATTCTTTGGTATAAATGCTTTTCTTACTTTTCTGCCTTCTTCATTTCTAACAGGTATATTTTGTAGATTTGGTTCAATTGATGAAAGTCTTCCTGTTCTAGTTAATGTTTGTTTATATATTGTATGAACTAATCCATCATCATAAATATATTCTTCTAAACCTTCTAAATATGTAGAAGATATTTTAGTTAAATTTCTATATTCTAAAATATATTTAATAATTGGATGATATTCTTCAAGTCTTTGAAGAACTTTAACATCAGTTTTAAATCCTGTTTTATTTGATTTAGGTTGTGGTAAACCTAAATCATTGAATAACACATCTCCTAATTGTTTGGGAGATGATACATTAAATTCTTTTCCTGCTAATTCAAAAATCTTTTTTGTAATTAGATTTGTTCTTTCAGATAAATCTAATTTCATATCCTCTATAACAGATTTATCCACTAAAACTCCAGTTTTTTCCATATCAGATAATACTTTAACTAACGGAAGCTCGATATTTTCATAAAGATTAATCATATCTTCTTGTTCTAATTTTTTATACATTGAATCATAGTTATCCAATATAAATCTTGCTTTTCTTGTTATATTTTCAAATATAACTTCATCAGTTTGTTTTTTTAGTTCCGATAATAATTTAATGTTTTCATTATTTTCTAAAATTAAATATCCAAAGTCTTCTTTATGCATTG
>JAILQR010000102.1 GCA_024698845.1 Bacilli bacterium
TATGGTAAAATATCTAAAGGGAGTGATCAACATGAAATTATACAATACACTAACTAAAAAGGTAGAAGAATTTATACCTAATAATGGTAATGAGGTTAGAATGTATACTTGTGGACCAACAGTATATCATTTTGCACATATAGGTAATTTAAGAACATATATTTCTGAAGATATTTTAGAAAAAGCTTTAAATTATGTTGGATATAAAGTTATAAGATGTATGAACATTACAGATGTAGGTCACTTAGTAGGCGACGGTGACTCTGGAGAAGATAAAATGGCGGTAGCTGCTAAAAGAGAGCATAAATCTTCTTTAGAAATAGCTAAATATTATACAGATATTTTTAAAAATGATTGTGATAATTTAAATGTTAAATGGCCTGAGATAGTATCTCCAGCTACAGAAAATATTGATGAATACATTAAAATTATTTCGAAATTATTAGAAGATGGATATGCTTACATTTCTGATGGAAATGTATATTATGATACAACTAAATTTCCTAACTACTATGAACTATCTGGAAGAAATAAAGATGAATTAATGGTGGCAGTTAGAGAAGATATAAAAGATGATACATCTAAACGTAATCCATTTGATTTTGGTTTATGGTTTACTAATTCAAAATTTGACAACCAAGAATTAAAATGGGATTCTCCTTGGGGAGTTGGATATCCAGGATGGCATATTGAATGTAGTGGAATAAGCATTAAATATTTAGGTGAATATTTAGATATTCACTGTGGAGCAGAAGATGCTATATTCCCACACCATACTAATGAAATAGCACAAAGTGAAGCATTCTTAGGACATAAATGGTGTAATTATTGGATTCATTTATCCTTCCTAAATGATGAATCAGGTAAGATGAGTAAAAGTAATGGTGAGTTCTTAACATTATCATTATTAAAAGAAAAAGGATATAATCCTTTATCATATCGTTTTATGTGTTTACAATCACATTATCATAAACAATTAGTATTTACTTATGATGCCTTAGATATAGCTGAAAATCAGTATAAAAAACTTCTTAATAAAATTTCCTTAATTAAGGAAGAAGGAGATTTAGATGCTAGTAAGTTTAACGAATATGATGAAAGATTTAAAAATGAACTTCATAATAATTTAAACACTGCAAATACGATTACAATTCTTTATGATTTATTAAAAGATGATAAATTAAATGGTAAAACTAAACTTGAATTAATTAAATCATTTGATAAAGTGCTATCACTTGATTTGATTCAAACAGCTAAGGTTAGAGATGATCATGATGAAATCATGAAACTAATCGAACAAAGAAATGAAGCTAAGAAAAATAAAGACTTTGCAACAGCTGATAAAATAAGAAATGATCTTCAAGAAAGAGGAATTATTTTAGTAGATTCTAGAGAAGGTACTACTTATAAGGAGGCTTAATATATGTATACAACTACAAATATTGTTTTATTTTTAGCAATTATTGCTATACCTGCTTTAGCACAAGCTGGTATATCATTTGCATATAATAAATATAAAAAAGTTAGTAACACTCCAAAGCTTAGTGGTTTTGAAGTAGCAAGAAAAATTTTGGACGCTAATGGAATGAGTGATATGGATATTGTTACAACAGGTGGAGAATTATCAGATCATTATGATCCATCTAGAAAAGTTGTAAGATTATCTTATGAAATATTTAATGGTACCAGTATTGCATCTATGGCTGTAGCTGCTCATGAATGTGGACATGCAATACAAGACCATGAAAATTATTTTATGTTAAAGTTACGTTCGCTAATTGTACCAGTTGTTAAACTTGGAACTGCATTTTCTTATATTGTAATTCTTATTGGATGTTTATTTGAATTATTAAATTTGGTTTATATTGGTATAGCACTTACTGGTTTAGGCCTATTATTCCAATTAATAACTCTTCCAGTAGAAATTGATGCAAGTAGAAGAGCTGGAGTTCAATTAAAAGCTTTAGGTATTGCAGATTCTAAAGATAGTTCTGGAACTAAAAAAGTATTAACTGCTGCAGCTATGACTTATGTTGCTGGTGTTTTATCTTCAGCCCTTCAAGTATTAAGACTTATAATGATGTTTCAACGTAGAGATTAAAACTCTACGTTTTAATTTTTATTAATTCGAACAATAATAAAACTATAACTTAAGTTATTGAGTTATAGTTTTTATTTTGTTAAAATACAAATTGATGAAAGGAGATGGTTTCATGTTTAATTTAGTATCTAAAAATAAACCTGCTGGAGATCAACCAGAAGCTATCAAAAAATTAGTTGATGGAATTAAATCAGGAAAAAAAGATCAGGTATTATTAGGTGCAACAGGAACTGGTAAAACATTTACAATGGCTAATGTTATTAAAGAAATTAATAAACCAACTCTAGTACTTGCACATAATAAGACATTAGCTGGTCAATTATATGCAGAATTTAAAGAACTATTTCCTAATAATCATGTAGAGTACTTTGTATCTTATTATGATTATTATCAACCAGAGGCATATGTACCATCCTCAAATACTTATATAGAAAAAGATTCATCTGTTAATGATGAAATTGATGAATTAAGACATAGTGCAACATCATCATTGATTAATTATGATGATGTAATTGTAGTTGCATCAGTATCATGTATATATGGTATTGGTGAAAAAGAAGAATATGAAAATAACATGCTAGTTTTATCTGTTGGTGATGTAATAGATAGAAGAGTAATATTTAATAAGTTAATTGACATGACTTATGAAAGAAATGAACTAGATTTTCATAGAGGAACTTTTAGATCAAAAGGAGATACAATTGATGTAATACCTGTTAATGAAAAATCTCATGGTATTAGAATTTATTTATTTGATGATGAAATAGAGAAAATATCATTATTTGATCCATTAACAGGAGCATTAATTGAAAATAAAAAAACTGTAGTTATATCTCCAGCATCTCACTTTGTTACAGGTTCTGAAAAACTTCAAAAAGCTATTGGAAGAATTGAAGAAGAACTTGAAGAAAGATTAAAAGAATTAAAAGACAATGGTAAATTGATTGAAGAACAACGACTAAGAGAGCGAACTAATTATGATATTGAAATGTTAAGAGAAACTGGTTTTTGTAACGGTATTGAAAACTATTCAAGACACTTAGCACTTCGTGGCCCTGGAGAGACGCCATGTTGTTTACTTGATTTCTTTCCTGATGATTTTGTTATGTTTATTGATGAATCACATGTAACACTTCCTCAAGTTAGAGCTATGTATAATGGTGACAGAATGAGAAAGCAAACTTTAGTAGATTATGGGTTTAGACTTCCATCTGCACTAGATAATAGACCACTAAGGTTTGAAGAATTTGAACAAAAAATAAATCAAGTAGTATATGTATCTGCAACTCCAGGAGATTATGAACTTGAAAAAACTAATAATGAAGTGGTAGAACAAATTATTAGACCAACTGGATTGCTTGATCCAACAATCGAAGTTAAACCTTCTGAAAATCAAATTGATGATATAGTAAATGAAATAAGAAACAGAATAGAGAAAAATGAAAGAGTTCTTATTACAACACTTACTATAAGAATGAGTGAAGAGTTAACTAATTATTTAAAAGAGTTAAATATTAAAGTAGCTTACCTGCATAGTGAAATAAAAACACTAGAAAGACTTAAGATTATAAAAGAACTAAGAGACGGAACTTATGATGTTGTTGTAGGTATTAATCTTCTTAGAGAAGGACTAGATATACCAGAAGTAAGTTTAATATGCATATTAGATGCAGATAAACAAGGTTTCTTAAGAAGTACTAGAAGTTTAGTTCAAACAATTGGTAGGGCAGCAAGAAATGAAAATGGACATGTTATTATGTACGCAGATATTATTAGTGACTCTATGAAAGAAGCAATAGATGAAACTAAACGTAGAAGAGAAATACAAGATAAATATAATAAGGAACATAATATTGTTCCAAAAACTATTGTTAAACCTATTAGTGAAGTAATAAGTAATAAAGTAATAGAAAAAGTTGAAGATAAAAAATTATCTAAGAACGAAATTAAAACAGCTATTAGTGATATCGAATCAGAAATGAAAAAAGCGGCTGCTAACATGGATTTTGAACGTGCAATGGAGTTAAGAGATATATTATTTGAACTTAAAGGAAATGTAAAGTAACATATGTTACTTTACATTTTTTATATATTTCATAGACATTTGGTTGATTGTGATTGAATTTATATAATATACTAATAATAGGTGATAGTCTATGGCAATTGATAAGGCAAGATTATTCGTTGCAGATATACAAGAAAGTAAAGCATATAATAAAAGAGATTTTGAAAACTTTTCTTTTAATCCTGTAACTGGATTATGTATGGAACTTGAAAAAGATATTATCAAAATAGAATACAAGAAGAGATTCTATGATAGAGATGGAAATAGTTTAAGTGGCGAAGCTTTACAAAAAGCTGAAAGTTTGGACTATGTTTTCAAAAGATATAATAATCAAATTGTTGAAAATTTTATAGATACATTCTCTGATGAATTTGAAAATAACTTATTTATAATTGATAAGCAATTAGAAGAAAGAATATATCCTGACTTAGATTCAAAAAGTGAGGAAGAAATTGATTTTCTATTAAATGAAATTAAAACAAAATTTCCAATTATTGATGAATCTGCTTTTAACCCTAGAAAAGTAGTTGAGACTAATATAGAAAAAATGATTAATTACTACATTCAAGAGGGAAGATTTCAAAACGATCCAGAAACTTTTAGTCAATTACGCGTTTATCTAACTGAAAAAATCACTGAAAAAGTTGATGAAAGATCAAAAGAATTAATTAACGAAGCAAATAAAGCTAAAGAACAATTTCTAAATGATACAAAAGATATTATACATAAACATAAACATGCAAAAGAGGAAGAAAAGCTAGAAACTGCTAAGGAAGAAAAATATGATAATGAAGTTAAGGAAGCTACAGAAGAAATTAATAAGAATTTAGATGAAAATGTAGATAAAGAAAATACACAAATAACTACTGTTGATGTTAACGATGCCTATATGGCGGCTTCAACATATGGTGTTGCTATATCATATGATAATAATACAAACAAGTTTAGGGCATTTGATGTAGATGGTCATGAACTTTTGATTAATACTGAAAAAGATGGAAAACTGTATATAGGTACAGAAGAAGAATATATTTGTATTTACTATTCTAATGAAGAAAAAACTGCATTAGAAGTTGAATCTAAAGATTCAAAAGTATCTATTAATCAGATTAACCATGCTGTTCAAGTACAAATGGGAGATTTTGCATATTCCGTTATTGGAAATGAAGTTACTAAATTTACAAAAGAAGGAACTGCATCTCCATCAACTCTTGAAGAGTTAAAAAATGCTATGGATGAACAAGGATTAAAATTTGAAAGTATTCCTGAACTTGCTACAAGATATAAAGAAGAATTAGAACAAGATTCTACTTCAAGGAAGTAATTTACAATAAATATGTAATGTGTTATAATCTTTAGCACATGGGGTAGTAATGGTTTCGACATGTGTTACTAGACATGATTGCAAGTGGATGGCACACCTAATGTGCACAATTAAAATTAAATGACGAAACTAAAGGTTTCACTCCTGCATTCGCTTAATAATTAGCTAAGGGAGACTCCTATCTAATTTCGTTCATAGGTTAGAATAGGGGTTCATACATATGAACTATATTATAAGTATTGATTAGGTATTTATAATGAATCTTACTAATCTAGTTATTAACAAGGTTGGTTTAGAGCCATATTAATAATGAAATTTAAATCTAACTAAACTTGTAGATGTTGTGTAATAGGGCATATTGGACAGGAGTTCAACTCTCCTCTACTCCACCATAAAGAATTTTAGACTCAAACTATAAATAGGTTGAGTTTTTTATATGATATAATTAACTCAACCAATAGTGTGTGTATATTTAATATATTTTATATTATATTTGTCTCATGAAAGGAGAGAAAAGTTCATGGATTTAATTAAAATAGGGAATTTTATATCGTCACTTAGAAAAGATAAAAATTTAACACAAGAACAACTAGCTGAAAAGTTATATGTAACTGATAGAGCGGTTAGTAAATGGGAAAGAGGTTTATCACTTCCTGATGCAGGAAAAATGATTGACTTATGTAGTATACTTTCTATTAGTGTCAATGAGCTTTTAAATGGTGAGAAAATTGATATGAAAGATTATAAAGATAAATCAGATGAATTACTTCTTGAGTTAATTAAACAAGAAGAAGTAAAAAATAATAAATTAATATTTAGTATGTGGTTTATGGTAGTAACTAATGTAATATTTTATCTAGCATTATTAGGTATATCAGTATATGTATTTGAAGAAGGTTTTATATTAGGAGTTATCATAGTATTATCAACATTACTATTCGTTATAGTTGCATCATATGCATTAAAACTAGAAGTAGATGCGGGATATTACGAATGTAAGAATTGTCACCATAGATTTATACCAACATACTTTAAAGCTATGATAGCACCACATATGAGTACGACAAGATATTTAAAATGTCCAAAGTGTAATAAAAAATCTTGGTCAAAAAAAGTATTAACAAGAAAATAAAAACAAGCATTAAGCTTGTTTTTTATTTTCTTTTCTTGTTCTTTGAGGATCTTTTGTGTTTTCTTCTTTAACATATTCAAGAGTTGTTTTAATTATTGCTTTTATTTCATCTTCACTTAGACCGTTAACATATGCCTCAAGCATTACTTTTCTGAATTCTTCAATATCATCTTCAATACTGGCATTAAATTTATCACCTTTTAAAATTTTTTCAAAATCAATATAAGTAATATTTTCATCAAAAGACATTATTTTAGAATAGAACTGTGTTCCTTGACCATTTTCATGACCAACTCTTATACAAGTTCCTTTAAAAATTACGTCAAAGTAATTAGATGAACATACTTTATTAAAATATGTTCTAGACGCATTAATTGATAAATAATCATATATACAATCAAAAAA
This sequence comes from Bacilli bacterium, assembly GCA_024698845.1. Lineage (GTDB taxonomy): Bacteria > Bacillota_I > Bacilli_A > RF39 > UBA660 > RUG13160. Next base: position 7,028 of record JAILQR010000102.1, read on the forward strand.
GGAAGTTAAATTTTTAACATTAGATAAATTTTCTTT
>JAILQR010000124.1 GCA_024698845.1 Bacilli bacterium
TAGGCTACATCATATCTTTCTCTAATAGAGATTGATTCATATTTAACATCAATCACAACTTTACCATCAGAATTAATTACACCATGTTTTCCATTCTTATTAGTAACTTCATAGTATCTACCATAACTATAAATTGATGAATATGATTTAGATACTTTTTTACCTTTAGTATTAATTAAATAATATTTAGAACCATCTTTACTTACAATAGCTACTTTATTATCATCAAATAATGATGCTCTTTTAAATGACCCTTTAAATGCCAAGTTACCTTTTTTGTCATAATATTTAACACCATCTTTTGTTGTAACTAAGTAAAGTTCTTCAGTAACGTAACCTGTAACTCCGATAGTTCCTACAACAGATTGTTTCTTTTTACCATTTACAAAGAAATTAACTTTTTTATAGTCAGAACTTCTTTCTGCATAAGTTTCATCATTAATAAATGCTGTACCACCAGCTATTTTGTTTCCTAATTTAGTTTTCTTTCCTTTTAATTCAACAAAATATGCTCCGTCTTTTGTAGTACATACAACATTATCATTATAAATATTAAATCCAGTACATTTATCAGATAAATCTACAACGTTACCTTTAGTAACGATGATTTGTCCATCTTTCTTAACAGTTTCAAACCAAGATGCACAAGCATTTAAAGTAAATGTTTTTCCATCCTCAGTTACATTATTAACACAGTAATGTTGTTTTTTATTAATTGTCGCAATAGTGTCAGCTTTCTTAACATTGAATAATACAGTTTTACCATTATAGTAAACAGTTGCATATTCATCTAATCTACTTACGGTAGGTTCTTTAGCTTTTTTATTATATTTAAAATCAATAATTTTATCTCCGTCATAGTTATAAACTGTATAAGTTTTTTTATCATCAACTATGATAATTGGATAATCATCACCATATGAATCTAGATCAATATCTTTTCCACTAGCTAAAACTTTTCCTTTAGAAGTTAAGACATCATATCCATCGTCTTTTCTTGCTTTATATAATCCTCTATAATCAGAAATGTAATTATATTTCCCTTTTTTAACTATTTCTTTACCTTTTTCATTTAAGATAGCATATTCACCAGCTTCGTAAGACACTAAGGCAGAATGATTATTAAATTTACTTGCTGATTCATAAATGAATTTACTTAGTTGTTTACCTGATTCGTTAAATAAAGCATATTTGCCTTTCTTATTTTTTATAAAGAAAGATTCAGTATAGCTTGCTCTATCTTTATAGTCATTTTTGCTTGATGTACAACCTTTAATTAAAAATATAATTAATACTACTAATATTAATACTGCACATAAAGCACATAAAGCTTTTTTATTTAGTTTAAATTTCTTATCTTTTGTTTCCATAAAACATATCCTTTCTTAAAAATTATTATAACAAAAAAAGAGTGATTTTGTCACTCTAATTCTTGCTTACTTGGAATAGTTCAACTTCAACAGAAGTTTCTTGACCAAATAAATCTATTAATATAGATAAACGATTTGTTTCTGTGTTAATTGTATCAACTTTACCATGCATTCCTTTAAATGGACCATCTGTAATAGATACTTCATCACCAACGGCGATTTCAGATTCAATATTAAGTCTTGATAGACCCATATTAGATAGAACTCTATCAATTTCTTGTGGTAATAATGGTGTTGGTTTAGAACCACGACCACTAGAACCGATTAATCCTGTAACACCAGGAGTGTTTCTAACTAAATGCCATGCTTCATCAGTCATGATCATTTCAACTAAGATATATCCAGGGAACATCTTTTTAGTTTTTTCTTTTTTAACACCATCTTTTACTTCTACTTCAGTAGTTTCAGGAACGATAACTCTAAAGATGTAATCTTGCATACCCATTGATTCAGCACGCATTTCTAATTTTTCTTTAACTTTACTTTCGTGTCCACTATAAGTGTTAACAACATACCATTCTTTTTCCATATATTAGAACCTTTCTACTATCCATGACATTCCCATTGTAAGTAACATAAAGAAACCTACAACTACAAGTATAAATACTACTGTTGATACTGTATATTTAACAATATCTTTCTTTTCTGGCCATTTAACTTTAGATAATTCTTTACCTACTTCTTTGAAGTAGCCATTCTTTTTCTTTTTTTCTTTTTTCACAAAAACACCTCATTAAATTTTTTCAAATAAAAAACACCTTTTTAGTGCTACAAATAATATAGCACTTAATTAGGTGTTTTGCAAGTATTTTATTAAGATATAGGACTAGTTTCTTTCACTTAATATCTTTTTAATTTTAGTTTTAATTCTTTGTATGGCATTATCAATTTGTTTAGGTTCTTTATCAAGTACCTCAGATATATCTCTATAACTTAAACCCATACGTAAAAGTTCAAACACTTCATTTTCTGCAGCTGTTAATACATCCTTAATATTTTTCATAAGTTCTTCAAAAGATTCATTTTCTGATACCTTAATTAATGGATCAGAGTCAACATCTTCTATTAGTTCTTTTAAAGGAAGATCTTGGTATGTATAATCAAGAGATAAACTATCTTTTATAGCTTGGTTCTTTTGTCTTCCTGCCTTGATACATGTTTTTTTTATTTTTCTTTCTACACATAAACTTACAAATGATCTAACAGCAGCATCTTTATTTGGATCATAGTTTAATATTGCATCCGTAAATGAAACTAACGCTTCCTGGTATAAATCATTTATATCTATACCTAAAGTTTTTGCAAGTGGTGTATATTTTCTAATTAGATAATTAATCAAATCATTATACCTATTAAATAATATACTTTTTGCATCTTCATTATTTTCATGTACAAGTTCTATTAATTGTTCATCAGAATATTCATTGTTCATAGCAACATTCCTTTAAAAATCAAATTCACTAGTAGAATAACATAGTAAGTAAAAAAAAGAAATAGTTATATTAACTATTTCGACATTATTTAACATTAATTATAGGAGTTTTCAAACTTTTTCTTACCGTATGTTCTAAGCACATAATTAACTATAATAAATAACGCGATTAATATAATTAAATAGTATTTTATGTAACTTGGGCCTTTCATTAAAACAAGTGGTAATATACCAATAAGCATTGATGCTATTAACGATAAGAATGATTGTAAACTTTGTTTAATAACTTTAATTTCTTGAACCCATTCAAGTTTTAAAAATAACATATCTAACAGTAAATGAATATTTGTATATAAAAGTATTGCCGTAATAGCAATTGCTATAAATAATATTATATAGAATATTGAGTAATTTGCTCTTAACGAAACAGCAATTATTGTCATTAATGTTATAGGTGCCATTAATATTATCTCAAATAACATTTTTTCTTTGATGATATCATTAAATGTTATTGGTAAGTTTTTTAGAACATTAAAACATTTACCCTCAAGTGACATTGATACAGCAGCAGGATATATAAATCCACATAACATAACAATTATAAATGGAATTACATACGATACTGTTTTTATGCCTTCAGTTTCAAATTCTATGCCCTTAATTTTAAATGCTACAGTTACAAATAACATTGTTATCATAACTACACCCATACATGAATTCATCAAATAATTTGCCGATGAAAATAATTTTTTAAAATCCTTAACCAATAATGATTTGGTTTTAGATAATTTTTTCTTATATTTGATCTTAGTGTTTTTGCTTTTGTGAACTTGATGTATTCTTCCGTTTAATTTATCAAATGTTTTTGAGGTTATAATAACAAGACCAGTAAAGAATAAAAGATTAGCAATAGTAAATATAATCAACGATATTATATTACTATCTATTAATATTTCTTTATATGTTTTGGTTATTGGATATACTCTATTAAATAAATTAATAAAAGATTCTCCAAAACTTGCCACTTTAGTTCCTGTCATTCCTGCAGACTTTTCGCCTATATATACACCTATAAGAAGGGCTGCAATAGAAAGCACTGTTTGTATACTTTCTTTTTTTCTAAAAAATGAACTTATATAACTAATTAAATATCCTACTGCAACTGCAATAACTATCGGAATGCATGGAATAATTAATAATGTTACATAAAATAAAAGATGAAATAATAACGTTACAGATACTGCATTTATATATAAAAAATAAGGCGGTAACATAACTGTAAAAGTAATTATTAAAGCATAAAGATATATTTCAAATATCTTACTTATTAGTATATACTCTTTTTTTATAGGCATTGATTGAAGCATATCTAAATCTTTTGCTTCAAAAAATAAATCTTTTATTTTTTTATAGTTAGTTAATATTAAAAATAACGAAGTAAACACAAAATATTGAGGTAATATTATATATTCTGCATTTATTAATTTGTATCCTTCAATTGCATTACTTGCAAATAAATATGAATAATACGCTATTAAGGCAAGTGCTAGTAAAAGAATAAAGACTTGAGGTATTTTTTTGCTTTTCTTTTCGTTTCTTCCTCTTACTAGTCCTAAAAGATTTACCTTAATTAAGGATAGTAATTTATTCATGAGAAACAAGTTCCATAAAGATATCTTCTAATGAAGAATTCTTTGTCATCTTATTCATATCACCTTCAGCTATTATCTTTCCTTCTTTTATAATAGCTATTCTATTACATAATTTTTCGGCAACATCTAAGACATGAGTTGAGAAGAAAATGATTTTCCCTTCTTTAGTCATTTGTTTCATAATATCTTTTAACTTATGAGTTGATACTGGATCCAAACCAACAAATGGTTCATCCATTATTATTACATCCGGATTATGAACTAAAGCTGCTATAATAACTATCTTTTGTTTCATTCCATGTGAATAACTTGAAATTTTATCATTTAAGTTTTTATCAATTTCTAATAACTTACTATATTCTTTAATTTTTTCATTTTTATATTCTTCTGGAGTATCAAACATATCAGCTATAAATGATATATATTCATTACCCGTAAGGTAATCATATATATCAGGACTATCTGGTATATATGCTACTTTACTTTTAATTGTAAGTGGTTCATTTTTAATTGATACATTATCATATAAAACATCTCCACTATCAAACGGAAGTATTCCAAGCATTGATTTTATAGTTGTTGTTTTACCTGCTCCATTTGATCCAATAAAAGCATATATATCACCATTATTAATAGTTAAATTTATATCCTTTAAAACTTCTTTTTTTCCATATTTTTTGCATAAGTTTTTTATTTCAATCATTTATA
>JAILQR010000129.1 GCA_024698845.1 Bacilli bacterium
CTTACAAATTAATTATACTATAAATATTAATATTTGTAGTATAATAAGTTCATAAGTTTGGTGGTGATTATATGGATAAAATAAAAGAATTACTAAAAATAGTTCCACATCTACCTGGATCTTATCAAATGAAAAATGATAAAGGTGTAGTTATATATGTTGGAAAAGCAAAAGACTTAAATAAAAGATTGCATTCTTACTTTAACGGAAGAGTAACTGGAAAAACAAAAATAATGGTATCTGAAATAGATACATTTGAATATATTGTTACTAATAGTGAAGTAGAAGCATTCTTAACAGAAATTAATCTAATAAAACATTATGATCCTAAATACAATATCTTGCTTAGAGATGATAAAACTTATCCATATATAGAATATATCAATAAACCATTCCCAAAACTTAAAGTATCAAGATATTTAAACGTAAAAAAATCAGATAAGAAATACTTATTTGGTCCATATCCAAACGCTTATGCTGCTAGAAGAATAGTAAAATTATTAAATAGATTATATCCATTTAAAAAGTGTGAAGGTATGCCTAATAAAGTATGTCTTTATTATCATATTGGTGAGTGTTTAGGATACTGTCAAAAAAATATTGATCAAAATAAATTAAATATAATGGAAACTGAAGTATTATCATTTCTTAAGGGTAACACTGACGTTATTATTAATAAGATAAAAGAAAAAATAAATATAGCATCAGATAATTTGAATTTTGAACTTGCTAAAGAATTAAAGGAAGAACTAGAATATATTGATGTTATAAAAGAAAAACAATTAATTGTTTTAAATGATTATGTAAATAGAGATGTTATTGGAATATACTATTCCAATAACCAAGTAGCTATAAATATACTATTTATAAGAAATGGTAAATTACTTGAATCACATAATAAAATAATCGATATTATCTCTAATTTAGATGATGATTTAACAAGTTATTTAGCATACTTTTATAAAAACCATGAAGTGCCAAAAGAAATATTGCTTCATAAAACATTTGAAGGTTTAGATGCTATTAGTGATATGTATAATGTCAATTTTATTATTCCTGAAAAAGGAAAGAAAAAAGAACTTGTTAATTTAGCATCAAACAATGCTAAAGAATATTTTGATCGTGAAATAAAACTAATTGATAACAAAAATAGAAGAACAATTGATGTAAATAATGAATTAGGTAAATTACTTAATATACCTAATTTAAGCAGAATAGAGTTATTTGATAATGCCCATTTATTTGGAACATTTACAGTAAGCGGCATGGTTGTATTTATTAATGGAGAACCATGTAAAAATGCTTATCGTAAATATAAATCTACTGAAGATATAAATGATGATTATCATGTAATGAAAGAAGTAATATATCGAAGATATTATCATGCTTTAGTAGATCAAGAAAACTTAACTGATCTAATATTAGTAGATGGTGGTCTAACACAAATTAATGCTACTAAAGATGTTTTAGCGTCACTAAATTTAAGTGATAAGATTAAATTATGTGGTCTTAAAAAAGATAAACATCATAAAACTAGCGCATTAATTGATGGAGATACACTAGAAGAAATACCAATAGAAAAAAATAGTGATTTATTTAACTTCCTTACATTCATGCAAGATGAAGTTCATAGATTTACAATTACATATCATAGACAAATTAGAAGCAAAGGGTTTATAAGTAGTTTCCTCGATGATATTGAGGGAATAGGTGAAAAAAGGAAGAAAGATTTACTACGTAAATTTGGAAGTATGCAGAAATTAAAGGGTGCAAATTTAGAAGAAATTAAAGAAGTTCTTCCAGAAAATATTGCAACAATTTTATATGATAAACTAAATGAAAAGAAGAAAGAAAAATAATTTTATTTTTCTTTTTTTTAAGATATAATTATTTAAAGGTGATGAAGTATGACATCAAATACTACTGTAGATTTTAAGGACAAAAAGATAAAAACCATCAATTTTTTATCATCTGAATTTTTATATTATCCAATATCAAATGTAAGTACTAAATTTTATATAGATAGTAAATCAGATATATTTAAAGAACAACTTTTATATTCATCAAATGGCAAAAATTATTATTCTTCAGTTTCGGGTAAAGCTCTTGGAACAAAAGAAATTGGTGGTAAAAATTATTTAGTTGTTCAAAATAACTATAAAGAAAAATATGAAACTGCTAAATCACTTAGAAAAAATATTAATAAATTATCAAAAAAAGAAATATTAGAAATATTAAAATCATCTGATTGTCAAAACTACACAGCTAACATAAATTATTTTATAAATAATTTTGATAAAATTGATAGCCTAGTTTTATCTCTTATGACATGTGAAGATTCTGAAAATGTTTATTCTTTAATATTTAACGAACATAATAGCGATATATTAGAAATATTTGATGCTCTAAGTCAAATATTTGATATAACAAATCCAGTAATAATTATTAGT
>JAILQR010000013.1 GCA_024698845.1 Bacilli bacterium
AGTAAAGAGAAAAATAATACCTTTTTTTAAAAGGTATTATTTTATTTCTGTAACTTTAGCAGTTGGTTTAGCAATACGTCTTGCAGATATATAAGGTTCATTATATTCAATAAATGATTTTTGATCTAATATATCTTTAAATCTATTTCCTATTTCGTCGAATGAATCTTTTAATTCTTTTGGATCATATTCATATAGTAATTCGTGTAGTTTAGTTAATGTAGCTAAATTAAATTCTACACCATATCTATATTCAAAACTTTCAAGCATACTTATTGTTAAATCAATATATTCATTTGATTGAGTTTCATCTCTTTTCATTTTGTTAATATATCCATTTACAGGTGCAATAGCACGAGCATGAAGGTTGTTTGCAGATTGTTTACCTACATTGTGTACACCATATGGTATAAGTGGTGAAAGTTCATATTTAAACCATACAGAGATTGTCATAGCTACTTGTGTATCTTTACAAACATTTGAAACATTAAGTATATCATCTAGTTGTAAGTTTGTAGTTAAATACATATCAACAATAGAATACTTATGTCCATACTCTTTTTCAAATTCATCTGACGAAATAAAACTATATAGGTTCATATATTCTTTTTGTAAGTCAACTTCATTTAAACCAATTGATTTACCACAGTTAGTAGATTTAGCTCTTATGATTCTAATTTTTCTTTTTTCTTCTGGATTTGCACATGTATAAAATTTATCACTAAGTTCGAATGCTTCCTCAGCTGTAAGAACATGTTCATCATTTACTACATTTGTGCATAATCTTTTAACTTCAACTGGATATCTTAAATCATAACTGTCTTTTAGTATTTCTTCAGTAACGCTATTTTCAAAGAAAATATTTAATTTTTTAATTTCATCTTCTAAAAATGTTGCCAAGAATCTAAACTCATATTTAAAATAACAATATAATTTAATTAACCCAATATTTGTTAAATCAGATGCACTAATTTCTCCATTAATAATTCCGAATAACATATGGGCTTCTTCTGCATTTGGATTTCTTGTTGGATCAATAAAATAATTTTTTAAATCAGCAAACTTGTTAGTAATTTTTAATCTAAGATTTATATCTTCACTTTTTGCTTCTAATTGTCTCATTGCTTTATAAAAATCTTTTAAAGATTTCTTTGGAACCGGACTTTCTTTAAAAGGTTCTGTTGCACCTAAAAAGTAAGGATAATAATCATGTAAATTTCTCCCGACATACCATTTGTTAATTTGTGTTCCCATTATATTTCTTCTTCTCCCTTTTTTTGAGTGTGTAACCGGTATTTTACATAATTTTTTCTTCGTTGTCAAATAAAAAAAATGAGCTAATGCTCATTTTATATTTAACTAAAATTAAATAATAACCAAGCAGGTTTAAATAACATTAATAAACCTATTACTAACATTATTAAACCACCTATTAAGTGTGAGTATTTCATATATTTATTTGAAATACCTTTTAGTTTTAATGTTTTCATTGCGATTGCAAATATAATTAAATCGTCTATTAAGAAACATAACATATAGATGAATATATAAAATGCATATTCAACATGTGATAGTTCATTTAATCCTAGTATTTCGGAATACATTACCGGAAGACCTAAAGAACATAGTAATTCAATTAAATTTACAGAAATAGCAAGAAGCATAATGCCAAGAACAGCTAGAACTAGTTTATTCTTATCTAAAATAGTTCTTATTCTATCCATTATTTTTCTTTTCTTAGTTGCATCTGTTACGTCACAACCAACATCTTTTGTTTTAACAGATTTAATATATCTATATAAATTCACTAAACCAAATGCTAGTGCAAATATTCCTATTAGGTTTCTAATAAATAATATTTGAGATGTATGCTTAGCTACATTAAGCCATGATAACATAAATAATAAATATACAAATCCACTTGTTAATATAAATGTTAATCCAAGAATCCACATTTTTTTTCTATCTTTTGTTGATATTAATAAACTAAGTAAGAATAATAATATCCACATAGCACATGGATTAAATCCATCTACAAGTCCTATTACAATAGATATTAAAAGTAGTGATACACCTTTAGCATTTATTTCTCCTAAAAGTGGCACTTTATAAACATCACCTTCACTATCATAATGATAGTATTTGTTATCCTTAGTGTCTTTTTTTAGTAGGTAATCACCAACTGGATCTTGATATTCTTTTTCTAAATAATAATCAAGAGTTGCTTTTATTGTACTATCTGTTTCGCTATTATAACCAATTATGTAATTGCTACCTATTATTAAAAATGGAATAGCTGATGTTTTTAGTTTTAAAATATTTTGAACTTCAAAATATTTTTTTTCATTTGCTTCATCATGCCATACTTCATATTTGTGAAATTTTACATTTTTATATTTTTTATCTTTTAGTAACTTATTAATGTATTTTATTTCAGCATTACAATGAGGGCATTCCTCACCATGAAATAAATACATATCTACAGTTTTACTTTTTGCAAAAACGTTAACTGGTAAAATAAATAATACTAATAAAGCAAGTACTAATAACTTCTTTTTCATATTTATTTACCCTTCTATAAATTCAATTAATTCTTTCTTTGTGTGTTCACCTTTTATTCTTCTTATTTCATTATTATTATCATCAACTAATATAAGTACAGGAAGAATTGTACCAACATCATATTTTTCTACTTCAATTTGATCAATGTCAAAATCATATGATATTACTTCTATATTTTTTTCTTTTATAACTTCATCTATGATGCCATTTGTAATTAAACATGAAGGACACCACATTGCAGTAATCTTAATTATTTTCATTTAAATAATCCTTAATATTTTGCACTAAATAATCAATTTCTTCCTTAACAGTTTTATAAGATAAACTTACTCTAATAGATGATTTGGCTCTATCCATATCACCATATAATTCATATACAGCTTTACTATAATCATTATTTAAGCTACATGCTGTATTAAGTGATACATATATTTCTCTATCAGATAAATATTTTTGAATATCAGCTTTAGATACTCCAGGTAAAGACAAATTAAGAACATGAGGAATTGATTTATTTGTTGAATTAAATAAAGCGACATCCTTTAACTCATCTTTTAAATAATCATTTAATTCTTGAATATAATTATAATTTTTAATTACATTAGGCATTAAAATTTCAAATGCTTTACCTAATGATGCAATAAGTTCATTTTGTGGAGTTCCACTTCTATATACAGTTGTTGATTTACCACCATGAATAAGTGGAGTTAACTTAACTGTATTTTTCTTAATTAATCCACCAATACCTTTAGGTGCATAAATTTTATGACCTGAGAATGACGCTAAATCAATGTTGTCTAAATTAATAGGTATTTTACCTAAACATTGTGTTATATCAACATGAAATACAATATCATCATAATCTTTTAGTATTTCTCCTATTTCATCAATAGGTTGTTTAATACCAAGCTCACTATCAACACCACACATAGTAACTAAGAATGTATCTTCATTAATTAATGATTTAAAGTGTTCAATATCAACAGTACCTTTATCAGTCATATTAACAAAATCTACTTTATATCCCTTTGATTGAAGATATGATAGTGTACTTACAACTGATGAGTGTTCTATCTTAGTTGTTATGATATGTTTTTTATTTGTAAGTTCAGCAGTACCTTTTATGGCAAGGTTATTTGCTTCACTTGCTCCAGATGTATATATAATTTCATTTGGAAGAATATTAAAATAATCAGCAATAATACAGCTTGCTTCATCAATTACCTTTTTACAGTTTTTTGCAAACTCATATGAAGAGTTAGCATTACCAAAATAATCTTCAGCAACTTCATTAAATTTGTTTAGTACCTTTTTATCTATTTTTGTTGTGGCACTATAATCAAAATAATACATATTATCACCTTTTTCCTACATTTTTTATTTTATCATAAACATAAAAAAAGATAAATAATACTATTTATCTTTAGTTATATTTTTCTATTTGTTCTTTAACAAATGTGTCATCAGTAAAATAATCAATACCCATAGCTTTTCTTATTTTACCTAATGTTTCATCAGCAACTTTATTTGCTTTTTCGTTTCCCTTTTTTATGTAATCAAAAATAAGTTCTATTTTCTTTTCATATTCTTTTCTTCTTTCTCTAATAGGAGTTAGAATATCTTCCATTACATTATATAGGAATGTTTTGATTTTCATATCACCGATTCCACCATGTTCATATGCTTTTTTAAGTTCATCTAAATTGTTAAATTCAGGATAGAACCTTTTAAAGTGTTCGTCAGTTGAGAAAGCATCAAGATATGTAAATACTACATTGCCCTCAACTTTTCCTGGATCTTCAACTCTAATATGATTTGGATCAGTATACATACTAAATATTTTCTTTTTAACTTCTTCAGAAGTATCTGCTAAGTAAATAGCATTACCTAAAGACTTACTCATTTTAAGTGAACCATCTATACCAGGTAATCTTTTACATACATTATTTTTTGGAAGTACTGCATCAGGCATTACTAAACAATCAGTATTATATTGATTATTAAATGCTCTTACTATTTCTCTTGTTTGCTCAATCATCGGAAGTTGATCATCACCAACAGGAATTCTATTAGCATTAAATGCAGTAATATCTGCAGCTTGGCTTATAGGATAGTTAGCAAATCCAACAGGTACTCCTTTGGTATCAGAATCAAATCCTCTATAAGCTATTTCAGCCTTTACAGTGGGATTTCTAAGAAGTCTTGGAAGTGTAACTAAATTCATATAATAAGTTGTAATTTCAGGTAGCGCTCTTACTTCTGATTGAATAAAAATAGTTGTTTTATCTAAATCTATTCCAGCAGAAATATAATCTAAAATTACTTCAATAATATTATCTCTTACTTTTTGTGGATTACCAGCATTATCAGTTAATGCTTGTGTATCAGCTATCATGATAAATAATTCATCAACTGCTCCACTATTTTGTATAGCGACTCTTTCTTTTAGTGAACCTGCATAGTGTCCTATATGAAGTCTACCTGTAGGTCTATCACCTGTTAATGCTATATTTGCCATTTATATCACCTGTTTCTTGTTTTATTATAAACTATTATATTTAAACTTTCAAATAAATAAAAATATGACTTTAAGTCATATTTTATTCAGCTATTGTGTATTTATTACCATCATAAATAACAGTAAATTTTTTCATATCTATTCTAGCACTTGTAACTTTATGAGTAGTACTGCTAATTGTTATTGTTCCACCTCTTGGGTGTCTTCCTGATAACGCATCTTTAATAGTTGATGTTACATCTTTTACATTACATGGTGTTGAACAGTCAAGTCTATCTGCAGGATCAGCCATATAGTTATAATCATTTACAGCTGTAATATAGTTCTTAGCACCAAGTTTATCTGCTTTTTTTGTTGAACTACTCATTTGATATACAACTGCTGTTGTTGCTGCACCAAGTAATATACTTATAATTACTATTACTGCCATTAATTCAGCTAGTGTAAAACCTTTATTATTTTTCATAATTATTATTCCTTTGTAATACTATCCATTATTTTATATGCATCAGCTTTATTATC
>JAILQR010000064.1 GCA_024698845.1 Bacilli bacterium
TGATTATAAAGAATGAATTTGTTATAATGTTTAAGAATGGTGGTTAAAGAAATGATTATAAAAAATATGTTAAGTAATTTTAAAAGATATAGATTCTTAATGTTTCAACTTATTCAAAGAGATTTTAAAGTAAAATATAAAAGATCTGTACTTGGAGTATTTTGGTCAATATTACAACCTGTTCTAATGATGACTGTAATGGCCGTTGTATTTTCTCAAATGTTTAAATTTAGTGTTCCAGGAGTTAATTATTTAGTATACTTAATGACAGGTATTATTATGTTTAATTACTTTAGTGAAGCAACAACAAATGCTATGACTTCAGTGGTTTATAATTTTACATTAATGAACAAAATATATATTCCAAAATATATATTCCCAATTGCAAAATGTTTATTTGTTGGAATTAACTTCTTACTTACTTTAATTCCATGGTTTGCAATAATCTTGCTTTCTCATGTTGGACTAGGTGAAATATCTTGCCCTTTATCTATTTGGTATATTTTATTACCATACATTTTTGTATGTTTCTTTATGTTTACATTAGGTATTGGTATGATAGTTGCATGTATTTCAGTATTCTTAAGAGATATGTTCTACATTTTTGGAATATTACTTACTATTTGGAACTATCTAACTCCAGTATTTTATAGTTTAGAAATTATACCAGAAAGTATTAGATGGTTATTTAAATGTAATCCTTTATATTTATTTTTAACTGGTGTTAGAAGTATAGTATTATTTGGTCAAAGACCATCATTAACTCAAATGGGATTAATGGGAATAGAAGGTTTAGCTTGTTTAGCAATAGGATTATTAATATTTAAGAAAAAACAAGATAAATTTATTTATTATGTATAGTGAGAGGAGTATTTAGATTATGATTAGATTAAATAATGTTTCTATGAAATTTAATTTAGGTATTGAAGCATCATCATTTAAAGAAACTTTCATTTCTTTATTTGATAAAAAGAGAAGAAAAGAAAAAAATGAATTTTGGGCTTTAAAGAATGTTACATTTTCAATCGAAAAAGGTGAAGTTGTAGGTTTGATAGGATCTAATGGAGCCGGAAAATCTACTACGCTTAAAATAGTAAGTGGAGTTATGAAGCCTACAACTGGTACAGTTGAAGTTGATGGTGTTATATCACCAATGATAGAACTAGGTGCAGGATTTGATGCGGAACTTACAGCAAGAGAAAATATTTTCTTAAATGGTTCTATTATGGGTTATTCAAAAAAATTCTTAGAAGAAAAATTTGATGAAATTGTTGAATTTTCAGAATTACAAGATTTTCTTGATGTTCCTATCAAGAACTTCTCATCAGGTATGACAGCTAAGCTTGCATTTTCTATTGCAACTATTGTTAATCCTGAAATATTAATTGTTGATGAAATATTATCTGTTGGTGATATGAGATTTCAAGAAAAAAGTAAGCAAAAAATGATGGAAATGATTAACGGTGGGACAACAGTTTTATATGTTTCTCATTCACTTGAAGCAATTAAAAGTATTTGTACAAGAGTTATATGGCTTGAACATGGTGAAATTCAAATGATTGGGCCAACTAAGAAAGTATGTAATGCTTACTATAAGAAACAAATGGGTAAATAATTTATTTGAATAACAACATTGGAGGTTTAAATTATGAAAAAATATATTCATTATTGTTGGTTTGGCGGTAAGCCACTTCCTAAACTTGCTAAAAAATGCTTAGAAAGTTGGAAAAAATATCTTCCTGATTGGGAAATAATGAGATGGGATGAATCAAACACCGATTTAAATGAATGTCCTTTTGTAAAAGGAGCATATGATAATAAAAAATGGGCTTTTGTTGCGGATTATTTTAGAACAAAAGCATTAAAAGAATATGGTGGACTATATTTTGATACAGATATGATTGTATCTAAAGATATATCCCATTTATTTACAAATGATACTAAAACTTTTTTAGGTGTTGAAGATTCTGGATATGTGGCTGTTGGTGTATGGTATGAAAAAGAAAAAGATGCTATTATACCTAATAAATTATTAGAATTATATCAAAGTTATGAATCTTTTCCTATTAATAACCTTAGTGATATTGCTATTCCAAAAATAATAAGTAATATTTTAACCCCTCTAGGATTAAGAGAAGGCGTAAATAAAATTCAAAAACTTGAAAAAGGTATATATATTTATCCAAGAGAATATTTTTATCCTTTATCATATAATTTTCAAAATAACAAATTTACTGATAATACATGTATGATACATTATTATTTAGCTACATGGGTTCCAAAATGGGAAAGAAAAGCTGTAAAAATATATCGTAAACATGGGACTGAAAAGGGATCAAAAATTATTGCTCGTAGAACTAGAATTAAAGGTTTAATTAAAAAAGGCATGAAAGCCTCTTTATATCCAATATATAAATCAAGACAAAAGAAAAGAAATGAAATTGCCTTTACTAATAGATTAAATGAAATTATTTCTGAAATTGATAACAGTGAAAATAGAGAAAGATTAGTTTTCTGCAATAAAGAATGGTATGGAGTAAAATCAGCAACTTTAGAATTATTCCCTGATGCAATCCAAATATTCGAATTATATAAAGCTGATAAATATGATGAAATAGCTAAACATATTGCATCAAAGAAATATAAAATGGTTGTATTTTCTGGATTTGCAGAAGGATGGTTTAACTTAGTTAAATCTATTAGAAAATATGATAAAAAGGTTAGAATTAAAGTTATATGGCATGGTTCTAATGCAATGCATATGCTTGAGTATGATTGGAATAGATTTAAAGAAATGTTTGAATTACTAGATGAAAATCTAATAAGTTCTATTGCTTTTGTTAAGAAGAGTATGTATGAACAATATAAGCAACTTGGATATAATGTAGAATTTTTAATGAATACAGTAAATATTGATAAAGATGAATATAAAGGTGTTCAAAAAAGAAATAAAAAAGGCATTAATATTGGTATATATGCATCAGGTGATAGATGGGTTAAAAATTTCTATAATCAACTAAGCGGTGCTAGTTTAATTAAAAATGCGACAGTTGATGTTTTACCTCTATCTCAAAGAGTAATTGAAGTAGCTAATTTATTAAAAATAGATTTAACTGGCGTTAGATCTAATATTCCTCTTGATGAAATGAGAAGAAGAATAGCTGGTAATGATATTGTCTTTTATACAACATTTGTTGAATGTGCACCTATTATTCCGCTTGAATGCTTAGAACTTGGTGTATTATGTATAACAGGTAACAATCATCATTACTGGGAAGGTACAGAACTTGAAAAATACTTAGTTGTATCTCAAGTAGATAATCCTGTTGCTATAGCAAAACAAGCTGAATTATGTTTAAAAAATAAAGATAAGATTCTTAAATTATATAAAGATTGGAAAGAATCTTATGATAAAGAATGTAAGAAAAATTTTGAAAAATTTATAAAATAATTTATGAGAAAAGCGGTGTAATGTAATGAACAACAACATTAAAAAGAATATACTATGGAATACTATTGGTTCCTTAATTAATGCTTTTACATCTCTTTTCTTTTTAATTGCTGTAACAAGAATTAATGGTGTAAAAATTGCAGGAATATTTTCCTTTGCTTTTTCATTAGCATGCTTTTTTCAAGTTATAGGAACATATTCTGGAAGAAGCTATCAAGTTACAGAAAATAATAAAGAAGTAAAAGATAGTGATTATGTAACAAGCAGATATATTACATGCTCATTAATGATGCTTGTAACATTAATATATGTTTTATTTAAAAGTTATAGTAGTTTTAAAGTGTCTTTAATATTTATTTTAGTATCATATAAACTAGTTGAAGCATTTGCTGAAGTTTTATATGGAATACTTCAAAAAAATGATTATCTTGATAAAGTAGGTAAATCATTATTATTGAAAGGTATATTTGGCACTTTAGGATTAGTTTTAATAGATGCTATTACAAATAATCTTATACTTGCATCACTTAGTTTAATATTAATTAATATTTTATTTGTGTTATTTTACGATTTAAAGAATTTAAAAAGTTGTAAGATAGAAAAAGGTAAATTTAATTATAAGATATTTAGATATGGTTTTTATGCTTTTTGTTATGCTTTTTTAACATTTTATTTAGTTCAAGCGCCAAAACTTGCAATAGATAATTATTTATCTTCGACTAAACAGGGAGTATTTGGTGTTATTGCTATGCCTGCAACATTTATGGCACTATGTAGTATGTTTATTGTTCATCCATATTTAAATAAACTTACAAAATTATATAATGACAAAAATTTAAAAGATTTTAATAAACTATTTAGAAAGTTAGTTTATTTCTTGCTCGGTATAGGAGTTTTTGTTGTTATAGCGGCATATTTTTTAGGAATACCTGTACTTGAACTTGTGTATAGTATTAAACTTAAAAAATATTTGTATAGTTTCTTAGTAATTATATGTGGATCTATATTTTATAGCTTATCAATATTATTTCAAAATGCTTTAACTGTATTTAGAAAAACTGGAATTCAATTAGTAATATATTTAATAGATTCTGGATTAACATTATTTCTTTCTAACTATCTAACTAAGCATCATGGAATATTTGGTGCATCACTTTCTTATACAGTTTCGATGCTTACATTAGCAATTTTATATGTAATTATATATATTTATGAAAATAGCAAAATAAAGAAAGGATTAAATTATGGAAAAGAAGAATAAAATAGCAGTTTTAATACCTTGTTATAATGAATCAAAAACTATAGAAAAAGTTGTTAAAGATTATAAAAAAGTATTACCTGATGCTGATATTTACGTTTATGATAACAATAGTAAAGACGATACAGACAAAATCGCTAAAAAGGCTGGAGCTATTGTTAAATATGAATATAAACAAGGTAAAGGCAATGTTATTAGATCTATGTTTAGAGACTTAGACTATGAATGTTATCTAATGATTGATGGAGATGATACTTATCCATCTGAAAATGCTAGAGAAATGTGTGATTTAGTTTTAGATGGTAAAGCAGATATGGTAATTGGTGATAGATTATCGTCTACTTACTTTACTGAAAATAAAAGACCATTTCATAATTTCGGTAATAGAATTGTAAGATTTTTAATTAATAAAATATTCCATAATAATATTAAAGATATTATGACAGGATATAGAGCATTTAGTTATGATTTTGTTAAAGGTTTTCCGGTTTTATCTAAGGGATTTGAAATAGAAACTGAAATGACTATTCACGCTGTAGATAAAAACTTCAAACTAGTTGAAATTCCTGTTGAATACAGAGATAGACCAGCAGGTAGTGAATCTAAATTAAATACTTTTAGTGATGGATTTAAAGTATTAAAAACTATTGGTACTTTATTTAAAGAATATAGACCACAAATGTTTTTTAATATATTAGCTTTATTAAGCTTTACAATATCAGCTATTCTTGGTATTCCAGTATTAGTATCTTATATTAAAACTGGTTTAGTTCCTAGATTTCCATCATTAATAGTTTCATCTATTTTCCTAGTAATCGCACTTTTAATGAATGTTTGTGGAACAATATTAGGTGTAATTACTAAAAAACATAAACAACAATATGAATTATTACAAAATATTATTAGACAAAATAAGAATCTAAATAAATAGAAGAGAGGTTTCAAAATATGAAGATTAAAAATATTTTATACAAAGTATTAATTCCGTTTGAAATCTTTCTTCTATTTATTTAGATTCTTATTTTGTCTAAT
>JAILQR010000030.1 GCA_024698845.1 Bacilli bacterium
TAGAGAACCAGGTCCTCTATGATAATGAGATCCGTGAGTCATTGGACCACGTGATTGATTGTGACGTTTAATTGTACCTTGGAAACCTTTTCCTTTTGAAGTTCCAGTTACATCTACAACTTCTCCAACTTCGAAGATTTCTACACCAATTTTATCCCCAATATTGTAACTAGCTTCTACGTCACGAATTTCTTTTAAGAAGCGCTTAGGGTTTGTACCAGCTTTTTTAGCATGGCCAATGCTAGCTTTAGTAGCATTTTTTTCTTTTTTGTCGAATACGCCTAATTGAACAGCTGAATATCCATCATTTTCAGGAGTTTTAACTTGCATTACAGTGTTTGGTTCAACTTCAACAACTGTAACAGGAATTAAAACACCATCTTTTGTGAATACTTGAGTCATTCCAACTTTGCGTCCTAAGATTCCTTTCATCTTTATTTTTCCTTCCTTTAAATTTTAAAATTATAATTTGATATTGATTTCTACACCGCTTGGTAAATCTAAGTGAGTTAAAGCATCAATTGTTTCTTTACTAGGGTCTTTAATATCAATAAGTCTTTTATGAGTACGCATTTCGAATTGTTCTCTTGCGTCCTTATATTTATGTACAGCTCTTAATACTGTATATTTTTGAACCTCTGTTGGTAGAGGTACTGGACCAGATACTATTCCACCTGTTCTTTTAACTGTTTCAACAATTTTACCAGCAGCTATATCAAGTAGTCTGTGGTCATATGCTTTTAAATTAATACGAACTTTAGTATTAGCCATTTTTTGTTCTCCTTTCGTCTATATCTAGTATAGGCTCGCTCCGTAGCAAATTAACCTGATTTATTTTGAGTATCGAACAACATACCCTAGTGTATCAGCAACCTTGCACATCTAAGCAGTCATACAAAATCAATTATAACAGCTTATTTTCCTAAAATCAAGCGAAAAAATTAAAAAAAACTAGAATTGTTTACGTATACAATTCTAGTTAATTTTATTCATTGTAACCAGTTATTAGACTTTCAGTGTTTTCCATTTCTTTAGGTACTGCTATATCCATATAATTTAGTATTGTTGGAGCTACATTTGCAATAGATCCATCTTGAGCTAATTTAACTTTAGGATCAGTAATAATAAATGGAACTTTACTTAAAGTATGAGTTGTAACTGGGTTTTTGTTCTCATCATACATAATATCTGCATTACCATGATCAGCAAGTATTATTACCTTATAGAAGTTATCTTCAGCGACTTCTAGTAATTTACCTAAACATATATCTATAGTAATACAAGCTTTAACTGCTGCATTCCAAGATCCTGTGTGACCTACCATATCTGGATTTGCATAATTCATAAATATAAAGTCGTAATCTTTTTGCATACAGTCAATTGCTTTTTTAGTCACATCTACTGCACTCATCTCTGGTTTTAGATCATAAGTAGCAACTTTTGGAGATGGTATTAAAAATTTATCACATTTATCTAATTTACCATTAAATGCTCCATCAAAAAAGTAAGTAACATGAGCATATTTTTCTGTTTCAGCTATTCTAGCCTGTGATAAACCCAGTTCAGATAGATATACTCCAAGAGGGTTATCTATTTGATTTGTAGGTAAAAAACTTTTAGTTTTAATATTTTTATCAAGAGGGAAGAAAGAATATACATTTAAGTTTGTATAATTATGAGTTCTAAATTCTTCAAATGATGGATCACATAGTGTAGTAGTAATTTGTTTTCCTCTATCCGCTCTATAATTAATCCATATAACGCTATCATTATCTTTGATAATACCATTTTTATCTAATATACAAGGTTTAATAAATTCATCTGTTACACCTTGAGCATAAGATGATTCAATTGCATCATTATAGTTATTATATGGTAGTCCCCTAGCACTAGTTACTAAATCATAATATAGTTTAGTTCTATCCCATTTCTTATCTCTATCCATGGCATAATATCTACCACATATACTTGCTATAGAACCAACTTCTCTTTCATTTATAACTTCTTGTACTTTATCTATATATATTCTTGCAGAATCAACAGCTGTATCTCTACCATCTGTTATTAAGTGAAAATATATATTGTGAACACCATTATCAACTAATCTATTATATAGTTTTATAAAATGATTTAAATCTGAATGAACTAATCCTTCTGAACAAAGTCCCATAAGATGTACTGCTTGGTTTGGATTACTTCTTGTGTAATCTATTAACATTTGGAAAGTAGTATTTTCATCAATATCATCTAATAAGTTATCAACTAATGTTTCATTTTGAGGAACTATTCTACCAGCCCCAATAGTTGTATGACCTATTTCGCTATTTCCAAATTGTCCTTTTCTAAGTCCAATTGGTTCTTCTGATGCATATAAAGTTGTATGAGGATACTTATCCCAAATAGCTTGGAAGTTTTTCATTCTTGCAGCTTTAATAGCATTGCCTTCCTCTTCTTCTCTATAACCAAAACCATCTAGAACAATTGTGATTACTTTCTTCATTACTATCACCTTTCTTCAAAATAATAACACAGCAATAAAAAAAATACAATTAACCCTTATTTTTAATAAGAACTAATTGTACTTAATCTTAAATGATCAGCAACAGTTGCTATAAACTCTGAATTAGTAGGTTTAGCTTTATCATAATCTACACTATGTCCAAATATTTCTTCCATAGTATCGTAATCCCCTCTATTCCAGCTTATTTCTATAGCGTGTCTTATTGCTCTTTCAACTCTGGATGAAGTTGTATTATATTTTCTAGCTATCTCAGGATAAATCTCCTTTGTTATTCCCCCTACTTGTTCCTTCGAGTTAAGCATTAAGTTAACTCCTTCTCTTATATATAGGTATCCTTTTATATGAGACGGAACACCAAGAGTATGAAGAATCTTAGATATTTGTTTAGTTTCATCTCTAATAACACATATTGGATCTTCATCTAAGCAAACATCTTTTAATCTATATTCTAAACTTTCTAAACTAAATGGTTTCATCATATAATAATTAACCATATATTTAGACATATTCTTTATTACGTTGGAATCATTAAAAGAACTAAGAATAAATATCTTCTTAAATATCTTTCTTTCCTTCATCTTTTCTATGATAGTTAATCCATCTAGATTAGGTAAAACCAAATCAATGACTAAACAATCAAAAGAATTAGGATTGTTTATGATGTAGTTAAGTCCTTCTTTTCCGTCATTAATTACTTTTACTACATTCATTACTGCGTGACTACTAAAATAGTTTTCTAATTGATTAGTTGTAATCTCATCATTGTCGATTACAAGTAATCTAAATGCGTTTCTCATTTTTTCTCTCCTTACAATTTTACTGCACGCAAGTTCATTATATAAAATTATTTGACAAATAGAAAGTAAATAAAAAGATACATTCTGTCGAATTGTGTCAATTATATAATTAATTTGTCGAATTCATTAGTATTTCACACATCTCAATAACTTTTTTGTAATCATTTGATGCTCCCCCAACTAAGAATCCATCAATATTATCGATTTTTGACAGCTCTTCAATATTCTTATCATTTACTGAGCCACCATATAATATTTTAGCTTTAATATTATTATTAGTTAAATAATTAATAATAGTATTAGAAACATTTTTAATTTCAAATTCTGTAGGAGTTAATCCTGTTCCTATAGCCCATATAGGTTCATAAGCTATATATAAATTCGTTGAATCAGGTATTTTCACTTCTGATAATATATCATTTAATTCTTTTAGTATTATTCTGTCGGTATCCTTCAATTTATATTCTACTAAACTTTCTCCAACGCAATAGACAATGTCCAAATCATTCTTTATAGCTTCATTAAACTTATTTATTAATACTTTTGAACCTTCTTTTTGATTAATTCTTCTTTCACTATGTCCAATAATAACAAAATTTATACCAGCTTCTGATGCTTGACGAGCTGTTATTTCTCCAGTTTGATTCTTTTCATCTTTTTCAGCTATATTTTGAAGTCCAGTACTATACCCAGCATCAACAAACTTACTTGCATATATACTTGATGGAAATATAGTAAAGTTTTTTCTGTATATCTTAAGATTGGAAACATATGTTTCTATATCTTTATAAAACATTCCAGTTTTTTGGTTAAGCATTAATATTTTCATTAGCATGCTCCTTTAAATATTCTACAGCTTCAAGTTTTCCATCACCAAGATATTCTAAAGTAGCCCCTCCACCAGATGATAGATATTTGAATTTACCTTCAAATCCTAACTTCTTAGCAGCAGATACAGAATCGCCACCACCTACGTATATATCTGCAGGTGACATTGATAAATTAGTAAACACTTGCATTGTACCATTTGCATATTTAGTATCTTCATACTTACCACAGGTACCATTAACAAATATCGTTTTACTTTTGTCGATAGCTAATTTATATTTAGCTATTGTTTTAACACCTATGTCATATATAACTTCATTACTCCCTATTTCAGCAATTGATCTATACTTAACATAATTTTCATCATAAGTACTACCAACAGTTGCATCAAGAGGAAGTAATATTTTATTTCTATATTCAAGCATAAATGTTCTAAGTTTACTTATAATCTTTTCATCAGATGTAGCAAGTGATGAACCAACAGGAAATCTTAGTGCTTTTAAAAAGGAATTAGCTATACCACCTGTTGCTAAAAAATAATCGCATTTAGGTAATAAGTTTTCCATAAGTTTTATCTTATCATCAACTTTTGCTCCACCCATTAATATTGTAAATGGTCTTTTAGGAGCATTTACAAGAGTAGATAAGTTATTTAATTCTTCTTGCATTAAGTATCCTAAACATGAAGGAATAAAAGCTCCTATACCTGCTGTTGATGCATGTGATCTATGAGCACTACCAAATGCATCTAAACAAAATATATCACCAAGAGATGCCCAGTATTTTGCTAGTGCTTCGTTATTTGAACTTTCTAGCTTATTAGGAATATCCTCAAATCTTGTATTTTCAAGCATGATTATTGAACCTAGAGGTTCTTTTTTTATTTCTTCTAACAAAGAGTTACTTCTTGTAACACTTTTAAATACTACAGGTTTGTTTATAAGTGTTGATAAATAATCAGCAACCACCTTTAGTGATTTTCCTCTTTTATCTTCTTCACCTTTAACTCTTCCTAAGTGGCTAAGTACTACTACCTTACCACCATTTTCAATAATATAATTTATAGTTTTAAGTGATTTAACAATTTTTGAGTCATCATCAACCAAACCATCTTTAAGAGGAACATTAAAATCACATCTTAAAATAACAGTTTTTCCATTAATATCAATATCTTGAATATTTTTCATATTCCTCTTTCACCTTCTTATCTAAACATTACTTTACTTGTTCTAAGCATTTGCGCAGTATAGCCAAATTCATTGTCATACCAAGCAACAATTTTAACTAATTGTTTACCATCAACATTAATTACTTTTGTTGATAAACCATCTACTAATGATCCCAATTTTTTACCTAAAATATCAGATGATACAATTGGATCAAATGTGATATCTATTGTTTCAGATCTATTATTTTTAAATAACTCATTAATTTCTTCTTCAGTAGTATTTGTTTTAAGTTCTAGTGTTAAATCAATTAATGATCCATCACTTACAGGTACTCTAATTGCACTACCATCAAGTCTTCCAAGAAGTTCTGGGATAACTAATCCAATAGCAGATGCTGCTCCAGTTGATGCTGGAACAATATTTGCAGCACATGCTCTACCACGTCTTGCATATATACCTTTTTTATGTGCTATATCAAGTGTAGCTTGGTCATTAGTATATGCATGAACTGTAGTCATAAATCCTTTTTCTATTCCAAATTTATCATTTATTAACTTACATACAGGAGCAAGACAGTTTGTTGTACAAGATGCTCCTGATACTATAATGTCATCGTTTGTTAATACATTATCATTAACGTTATATACTACAGTTTTTAAATCTCCCTTAGCAGGCGCAGAAATCAAAACTTTCTTAGCACCAGCTTTGATGTGAGCTTCTGCTTTTTCATAACTTGTAAATAAACCAGTACACTCAAGTACTAAATCTACACCAAGTTCTCCCCAAGGTAAATTTGCTGGTTCTTTTTCAGCATATACTTTAATTCTTTTTTTACCACAAATAATTATTTCGTCACTATCAAATGATATTTCTTCTTCATGAAATGATCTATGATTTGTATCATATTTTAATAAATATGCTAAGTCTTCTGCACTAGTTAAATCATTAATTGCTACAATATCAAAATCAGGATCAACTATCATTTGTCTAAATGCTATTCTTCCTATTCTTCCAAATCCGTTAATTGCTACTTTTATCATAATATTATTCTCCTCCTATGAATTCTCTTAATATTGAATCCTTACTTACGTATTCGCTTGGTATCGGACAGAACTCCTTTAAGAAGTTTAATAGCCTTCTTGCCTCTTCATGATATTCTGAATCTATACCAACAGATAATAGTAATGGAATTGCGTATACTTCTAAAACACCTATTTCAAAACTAAGTGCAGTATTAAGTATTACATCAGCTTGATGTATATATGGGAAAATATATTTAACTTCACCTTTTCTAACACTTTGCCAATAACTAATAGTATCTTCTACTTTTCTGCCTCTAGTTCTATTATCTCTAACTATTCTTCTGATTAATCTTAAATCAGTTGTAGATATATAGTTATGTCTATCAATATTTACTCCGATAAATGGACTTATATATACTTTGTATTTTGCCTCATTATCAATTACTGGAACTAAATCATCATTAAGTGAATGAAGGCCTTCAATCAAAACAATACTTTTTTCAGTAAGTTTAACTTTTTCTCCAGTTTCTTTACTTGTTCCTGTAACAAAATCATATACAGGCATTGATACTTCTTTACCTTCTAATAAATCTTTAATATCTTTATTAAGTCTTACTGTATCAACAGCATGAAGACATTCAAAGTCATAATTACCATTTTCATCTTTAGGATTTTTATCTCTATCAACAAAATAATCATCTGTTGATATTACAATAGTATCGTATCCACAACAGTCAAAGTATGTTTTTAATCTTTTTGTAGTTGTAGTTTTTCCTGAAGATGATGGTCCAGCTATCATAACAAATTTTATGTTCCCTCTTCTTGTTACTTCTTTAACAACATTTCTTATATCATCGTTAAATTTTAATTCAGAAACATTCATAAAATCTCTTATCTTGCTATTTGATATATCATCATTAATATTACATAAAAATCTTTTTCCAAGACACTCTAACCAGTTTTGAGTATCTTCAAATGAATTTATTATTCCATCGTATTTAATAAATTCTGGAACTCTTCCTTGAGTAAGTGCATTTGGAAGAAGAATTACAATTTTATTATCTCCAATATATTTAATATCATATAAATTAATAACTCCTGTAGATGATGGCATTTCACTATAGAAATAATTAACGTAATCTTCTAATACATAGAATGTACAAATATTCTCTGAAAAATTTTGAATGTTACTAGCTTTTTCTAAATAACCTTTGTTTGTATAAAACTTTATAGCATCTTTCTTAGTAACATTAAATCTCTTAATAGGTTTATTTTCTTGTACTATTTGAGACATTTTACTTTTAATTCTTCTTATATCATCATCAGTAAATACATGAGTACTTTTTATCTCCGCATATACTCCTTTTGGATGAGAGTGTAAAAAATATATTTCAGAATCCTTAAATAATTCTTTTAAGGCAACTTCTAATATGAACTCTACACCACATTTATACATCTTTGCTCCTAGTGGATCAAAGAAATCTATAAAATCAACTTTTACATCTGTTTCAGGTTTATCAGCAAGCGAAAAAATAACGTTATCAACACTAACGCCAACATATGGGTATTTTCCTTTGAAATCCCTACTTACTAATTCATATGTTACCCCTTTTTCATACTCTTTAGTAGTACCATCACTAAATGTAATTTTGATAGTGCTCATATGTCTATCCCCTACTTTCTAATATTGTATCATAAAAAAGAATTTTGTCATATTCTTTTTTACATATTTATTATATTGAAAGATATAATATTACAGGTGATAAAATGATTCCAACAATTATAGAAAGTGGTTCATATAAAGACTATGCATACGACATATAT
>JAILQR010000031.1 GCA_024698845.1 Bacilli bacterium
TATAAAAACTTATCCATGTTAAGTTTATTAGAAATATATTTAATTCTTTCTTCTTGCTTAGATTTATCTACTTTATAAATATCTAAACACATTTTAAGTAATTCATAGCAAGACAAAGTATTATATAACTTTGTATTACCAGATAAAAAAGCAATATTTTTTTTAATTTCTATTTCATTATCTTTAAAATTTAAATCATCATATGAAACAGATCCTTCTGTTGGTTCTATAATACCTGCAACACTTCTTAATAGAGTTGTTTTACCTGCTCCATTAGGTCCAAGTATTCCAATAATCATATGATCTTTTGCTTTAAAAGATATTCCATTATTAGCATATATTTCATACTTTTTATTATTCTTATCAGTTTTAATAAATTTCTTTTTTATATCTTTTACTATTAACATAATAATATCCTTTCTATTATTAATACCTTAACCATTATAACATTATAAATAAAAAAAGTAGACATTTCATGTCTACTATTTTACGAAACCAAATCTATTTAGAGGAAATATTCTAATTGATGTAGTTCCTTTTATTTCATCTTTTGTAAACGTTCCAAGTAAACGACTATCAAGAGAAATTGGTCTATTATCTCCCATAACAAAGTATGAGTCATTTGGTACTGTTACTTCATCAAAATCAGCAGTAGTACCAGAACCATATTCATCTTTTATTACAGAACCATTAATATAAATCTTACCATCAACGCATTTAATTTTTTCACCTGGAAGAGCGTATACTCTTTTAATTAATGTTTCATTTAATTTTAATGATTTAATAACAACAATATCATATCTATCAATATTAGCTAGTTTATTTAAAATCATAATATTACCATTTTTTAAGTTAGGTTTCATACTAGGTCCATCTACTCTAACAGGAGTTACAATAAAGGTTCTAATAATTATAACCACTAACACTATAACTACATAAGGTAATAAGTCTTTACAAAAACTTTTAATCTTTTCTATATTCATACTAACCAATCTCCTTTTTTTAAAAAGAAAAAATTAAGGTTAAACCTTAATTTCTTTCTTTAACTTTATATTCTTTAGTCATTTTCTTAATAAAGTTTAACTTAGCACGACGTACGCTTCCTTTTTTAACAACTGTAATTTTGTCAATTGCAGGAGAGTTAACTGGGAAAATTCTTGTAACTCCTACTCCGCTAGATTTTTTTCTAACAGAGAAAGTTTCAGATACACCACCATTTTTCTTTCCTATTACTAGGCCTTCAAATGCTTGGATTCTTTCTTTCTTTCCTTCTTTAACCCATACATCAACACGAACAGTGTCTCCAACTTGAAATTGAGGAATGTCTTTTTTAATGTGCTTTTCGTTGATTTTATCTACTAAATTAGCCATAAAAAATTCCTTTCTATAATATATATTAACCTGTAATCATTAAAATGACTTAAGCGGATTACATTTTTTGGGTCAAAAAGATTATATCATAACAGCAAAAAAAGTACAAGTTTTATTTAAAAACCTGTACTTTTTAATACTTTATCTTTGTTGACTATCCTTATCTTCAGCATCTACTTGCTTTAAAGCATCTTCCATAGCGATTCTCATTTCAGCTAAAGATTTGTTATAAAATACTGAATATATAGATACAATAAATAAATTATTAGGATCTACTGGATAATTATATGAAAGCCAATCAGCATATCTTTCTTGTTTAGTTTCAGGAGCCCATGTATAATCCTTATCACAAAGTTTTTCATATCCTTCAGGATCATTAACTTTAATGATTTCTTTCATTGCATTAATTCTCTTTTTTAATTCTTGAAATTCATCAATATCAAAAGCCATAATTACATATCCTTTCTTTTTATCTTATAAAATCATTTTGATCTGTAAATGAATGTCTCATAAATACTTCTTCTAACAATCTATTTCTAACTTCATTTTCTATATAAGAAAGTTCATCAAGAAATAGTTTTTCATTTTTTTGTGATAAATATTTATGATATTTATCTAAAATTAAGCATCTTAATTTTTCTATTTCACCAAGTACCACTGGATATCCATCATCTGATGGAAATTCATCACGAAATAATAAATATATCATTTTTAAAATATTTTTATATCTACGTATATATTTAGCAGATAATATATTATTAGTCATATCTTTGTTATAAATGGATAACTTAGATACATCAATAACATCTTCTCTTTTATGATAAGAAGGATTAAAAACATAAGGTTCTCTTTTTTGATAAGTTACCTTACCCTTTAATTTTTTCTTACGTCGATATATTTTATATTTCATGGTACTTCACCTCTAATCTAGTAAATCAGGTCTTTTTTCTTTTGTCTTTTCTATTCTTTGCTCATTTCTCCATTTATCAATAAGTGCATGATTACCACTTATTAATACCTCTGGAACCTTCATCCCTTTATATTCTGCAGGTTTAGTATATGTTGGATAATCTAAAAGATTATCATTAAAACTTTCAGATTCTAAACTATCACTAGAAATAACTCCATCAATTAATCTTACAACAGAATCTATAATAGCAGTTGCAGCTATTTCTCCTCCTGTTAAAATAAAATCACCAATAGATATTTCTTCATCAACTAAAGTTTTAATCCTTTCATCAAAACCTTCATAGTGTCCGCAAAGAAGAATTATATGTTTCATATTTATATAGCTTTTTGCTATTTTTTGATTATATGTTTTACCTTCCGGAGTTAACATTATAACATAAGAATCATCAGTTTTGATATCCTCAATTGCATTAAAAATAGGTTCACATCTAAGTACCATACCAGCCCCACCACCATATGGTGTGTCATCTACTTGATTGTTGTTAAGTGGTGAGTACTTACGAAAATTAATAAGATTAATTTCAACTTTACCAGAATTAATAGCTCTTTTGATGATTGATTCATCTAAAAAACCTTGAATTGATTCTGGAAATAAAGTAAGAACATCTATTCTCATAACATCAAATCCCCTACATTTTTAGTATAAACTCTTTTAGAGTTTAAATCAACATTGTTGACGTACTCTGGAACATTAGGAATATAAACTTTTTTATCTCCTTCAACTAAAAATGTTGCATAACTAGAATTTAAATCATAGTCTTTTATAATACCTATTACTTTATCATCGGATACTACTTCAAAACCTATTAAATCATCTAAAACATATTCAGATTCATCTAAGAATAAATCTCTATCTACATAAACTTTAGATTTATTTAAATAAAGGACATCATTTATATTATTGTATCCATCTAAAAGTACTAAAAAGCATCCTTTATGAAATCTAATAGATGATATTTTATATTCTTTATTATCATCATTAAAATAAAGTACTGTATCTTTTTTAAATACTTTATCTTTAATATCAATATCAGTTAGGACTTTAATCTCACCTTTAATACCATGAGTTCCAACCACTCTACCTACATATAACTTATTCATCTACATCACCTAATTCATGCATTAGTATACTTGATGCAACTCCTACATTTAAACTTTCACATTTATTATTTTGATTAATATAAACATAATCAAGTCCTAAGTTTCTAATATCATCACTTACGCCATTTCCCTCATTACCCATAATAAGAGCATGTTTACCTGTGATATTTAATTTTTTAACATTAGTTCCATTGTTCATATCAGCAATTAGATATTTATAATTTTTATTATTATTTATAAAATTGGTTAAATTAGTTTTAATAAAGTTAACATGAAAGATCATACCTTCTGTAGATCTAATTGTTTTACTATTATATATATCTACAGAATTATCTCCAATTACTACATCATAATTAAATGCTGCTGCACTTCTTATAATAGTTCCAAGATTTCCCGGATCTTGAATTTTATCTAGAAGAATTAAATTATTATTTAATTCTTTAATATCAATAAATTTACAAACGCCTATAATATC
>JAILQR010000067.1 GCA_024698845.1 Bacilli bacterium
CATGTATTATACCATATTATAAGCTTATATAAAATATGATTTACGACAAGGAAATATACACTTTACTAGACAAAATAAGCATATTGTGTTATTATTAACTACAGTTAAACGAACTTGTTTTTTATATCAAAGGAGAGATTTTTATGAAAAATAATGGACAAACTACGTCTATAATTGCTTTAGGTGGTTTAGGCGAAGTTGGAAAAAACATGTACGTTATATCACATAACGATGAAATAATAATAATTGATGCAGGTGTTATGTTCCCTGAAGATGAATTATTAGGTGTTGATTATGTAATTCAAGATATTACATATTTAAAACAAAATGAAGATAAAATTAAGGCACTTATTATAACTCATGGTCATGAAGACCATATAGGTGGTATACCTTTTTTACTTCAAAGTGTCAAAATTCCTGTAATATATGCATCACCAATTGCAAAAGACTTAATTAATAAAAAATTAACAGATAGAAATATCGCATACGAAAATATCGAAACTGTTGATTCTTCAACTATTATTAATACCAAAAACTTCAAAATAGAATTTGTTAACACAACTCACTCTATTCCAGAAAGTTATGCAATTGCAGTACATACACCAAATGGAATAATCTTCCACACAGGAGACTTTAAATTTGACTTAACACCTATCGGACCAATGGCTGATATTCACAAAATGGCAGAACTTGGAAAAGAAGGCGTTAAAATATTACTAGCTGACTCAACAAATGCATTAGTGCCAGGATTTTCAAATAGTGAAAGTTTTGTTGATGACACATTAAATGATATTGTATCTAGACACTACGGAAGAATAATTATTGCAACATTTGCGTCAAACATATACCGTGTTAAACATATTGTTGAAACATGTAAGAAAAATAATCGTAAAATAATTACTTACGGAAGAAGTATGGAAAATGCTATTGAAATAGCTCTTAATAACGGACTACTTGATGATAGATCAATGTTTATTGATAGTAACCAAGCAAAAAATTTAAAGAAAAATGAAGTATGTATTTTATGTACAGGTACTCAAGGTGAACCACTTGCTGCATTATCTAGAATAGCAAATGGAATCCATAAACAAGTACAACTTCAATCAGATGACTTAGTAGTATTCTCATCATCTCCTATTCCAGGAAATGCAGCAAGCATTAACAGAGTTATCAATAAATTATACTTAAAAGGTGTTAAAGTATTTACAAATTCAGAATTAAGCAATATTCACACATCAGGACATGCTAAAGCTGATGAACTTAAGTGGATGCTTCGACTTATTAAACCAGAATATTTCATGCCAATACATGGTGAATATAGAATGTTAACTGAACATGGTAATATTGCACAAGACTGTGACATACCAAAAGAAAATGTTCTTATTTGTCAAAATGGTGACGTTGTAGAATTATCTGATAAAGGTGTTACAAAAAACGGAAAAGTTCAAGCTGGAGACATTTATGTGGACGGTTCAAGAATTGGTGAAGTTGGATCTGTTGTTATTAAAGATCGAAAACTAATGAGCCGAGATGGAATTTTAGTTACTATCCTTAATATTAATCCATTAACAAGAACACTTCTAATTAAGCCAAATGTAACAACAAGAGGTTTTGTAATGGTTAATGAAAACCAAGCTTTAATTCAACAAATAGAAAATAAAGTATCAGAAGTTGTAAAAGATTTCTTAGCAAATAATACATATAGTTATTTAGATTTAAAAAATCAAATTATTTTAGAACTTCATCCATTTATTAATGAATTAACTGGTAGAAGACCAATTATTCTTCCAGTAATAATGGAAGTTAAACAATCATAAAAAAAACATATTCATTACTTGAATATGTTTTTTTAATACCATAATTTATTAACATTAATACTTGCACTATTAGGTGTTGGATCTGGCATTTTTAATTTAACAAATGTTGGAGTTTGGAATGCTGAACCAAATACAAGTGCATTACCTGGAGCAAGAGATTTAACTCTCTCAAGTGCTTCTTGATTAACATTAAGTGAAATACTAGAAATTAAATTTAAATCATCTGGATGGTAAATTCTAAATACAATATAATTTGTACATTGTGATAAAACAGTAGTTGTAAGTTCAGATGGTCTTTGAGTAATCATACCCAAAATAATTCCATATTTACGGCCTTCCTTACAAATACGGTCAAATATATTATATCCGAGCAATTTATAATCTGAATCTCGTTGAATATATCTATGAGCTTCTTCTAAAATTATATGAACAGGATAACTACCTCTATCCTCTAGTCCTTGTGCATAACTAAAGAACATTCTTGCATATATTTTAACAATTGTTTTTGCAAATCTATCATCTACGTTATTTAAATTAATATTTATAACTTGATTCTTTTCACCATTATCAGCAGTAAATAATATATTGATAAAATCTTCTTTAGAAATATATTGATTCATAGTAAAGAATCTTCTATATTCACTATTAATAATATTAACTACTCTGTTTTTAAGCATATTATTACTTTCATAAGATTGTTGAGAGTTGATAGATCCTTCACTTATTAACGCAAATTCTAATGCGTAATAAAAATCTTCAAGTGTATAATTAAAATCAAATACTGGAACTAATTCCTCTGAATTAACTTTAGTATATTTTTGTAATTCATCAATAACTAAGTTAAGTGCAGGCATCTTACCTTGATCGTCGATATTTAAACATTGTCTTAGTGTTCTATTATATCCTGGTTGAGAAATAGTTGTATTTAAATTTAAATCATTTGTGTAATAATTTGTTAATACTGCAACTATTTGGTCTCTCATTTGAGATGAATTTTTACCACTAGATAAAATATCCATTAAACATTTAGCTATAATTTCATTTTGATATTGAATTAAATCTCCCTTACCAGAATTAAATATATATACTAGTTTTAATGTTTTCTTAATAACATGCATTTGGCTGGCAGATTCAGCATTTAAAAGTAATGCATAGTCATCTTCATCCATTAAGAATAATGGAATTTTTAAAACATCATCATTAGGATTATTAAATTCTGTTGTAAATTTTCTAAAATTTAATCTAGGTAAAGCACTTAATTTATCAAAAGCTTGGTTATATTCACCATAAGCATCAAATAATACAATGTGTGCATTTTCGGGCACTTGATTATCTCTTACTTGAAATATATTTTGCATTATTCTTGCTACACCACATGATTTACCATATCCAGAGTTACCTAATATAGTAAAATGATTAGCAAAGAATGTTTCTGTACTTGCACAAACTTTATAGCCGTTATAAATAGCTGAATCTCCTACTTCAAATTCAGAGATAATATTAGATTGATGGCCAATTAACAGTTCAAGTTCACTTTTATATAAGAATCTAATGCCATTAGCAGCACTTGGTTTTTTAGTTAAACCTTGATAGAATTTTCCATCTACAATTTCACCAATTAGAGATATTAAAACTTCTTCATCAGTCATATGAAGAATTTCACCAACATAATTTTTATCTTTTTCAGGTACAATTACATGATAGTTTAAACATTGTAAATTAATTTTTCCAGAAAGGTTTTTTACACGTATATTGTTTCCATCGATTGCTATAAGTTCACCAAACATCTAATCAACCTCTATTCTATACAAAATTATAACAAATTATGTATAAAAAAACAAACCATATTTTGGTTTGTTTTTTCTACTATTTTGCTTCTTCTTGAGCTCTTGTTTCGCGAACAACAGTGATTTTTATTGTACCAGGATATTGCATTTCTGATTCAATTTTTTCTTTCATTAAACGAGCTATTTTATGACTTTCTAAGTCATCAACTTCATCAGGTTTAACGATAACTCTAACTTCACGTCCAGCTTGCATTGCATAAGTTTTTTCAACTCCATCATATGAGTTACCTATTTCTTCAAGTTGTTCTAGACGTTTAATATAATTTTCAAGTGAATCATTTCTAGCACCAGGTCTTGCTGCAGATAATGTATCAGCAACTTGTACTAAAACAGAAATTGTATATTCTTGTTTAGTATCACCATGATGAGATGCAATAGCATTGATTACAACTTCATCTTCATGATATTTTTTAGCAATATCAACACCAATATCAACATGGCTTCCTTCTACTTCAGAATCTATTGCTTTACCAATATCATGAAGTAATCCAGCTCTTTTAGCAAGGTTAATATTTTCACCAAGTTCACTAGCCATTAAACCACATAATTTTGCAACTTCCATAGAATGTTGTAAAACATTTTGACCATAACTAGTTCTAAAGTGTAATTTACCAATTAAAGTAACAAGTTCAGGATCAACTTTTGTTAAACCTAAATCATAGATTGCATCATTACCAAGTTCAGTAACTTTTTGCATCATATCTTTTGATACTTTATCGTAAACTTCTTCAATTCTTCCTGGATGAATACGTCCATCCTTAATTAAAGTTTCAATAGTTATTTTGGCTATTTCTCTTCTAAAAGGATCGAATGAAGATATAACTATTGCCTCAGGTGTATCATCAATAATTAAGTCAACTCCTGTAACAGATTCAATAGTTCTAATATTTCTTCCTTCTCTACCAATTAATCTACCTTTCATTTCATCACTAGGTAAAATAATTGTACTAACTGTTTGTTCACCTACAACATCTTCAGCATATCTTTGCATTGAACCAACAATCAAATCTTTAGCCTTATCATGGGCTATTAATTTTGCTTCAGCTTCTTTTTCTTTTATAAATTCAGTCATTTCTCTTTCCATAGTAGATTCAAGCTTTTTCATAATTAAATCTTTAGCTTTTTCCTTACTCATTCCAGAGATTTTTTCAAGTTCAGTAAGTTCTTGTTTGATAAGTTCGTCCATTTTAGCTTCTTTATCTTGAACTTCTTTTTGTTTTTTAGCTAAATTGTTTTCTTTTTCCTCTAACATTTGATCACGTTTTTGAAGATTTTCTTCACGTTTATCTAAATTATTTTCACGACTTAAAAGACGAGTTTCAGCTTCTTTACTTTCAGCTTTTTTCTCTTTAATTTCAGCATCTAATTCTTGTTTTAATTTATAAGATTCTTCTTTAAGTTCAAAAAGAGCATCTCTTCTATGTTTGTCTGCTTCTTTTTTTGCATCTTCTATAATCTTATTTGCATTTCTATTTACATTTTTATTTCTAATAAAATTAATAACTAAAATTACAATTCCGCCAGCAAAAAGTCCAATAAAAAGAGTTAAAATGGGATTTAAATCAGCCATTTTTTCCTCCATTTATCTAACAGGTTTATAGAACCTATAAATTTATTATAAAGATTTTTTAAAATTATAGCAATAAAAAAAGAAAAGTAATTTACTTTTCTTCCTTAAAGCCATAATGTGTTCTAATTTTATCCTCAATTTCTTTAGCAAGTTCTGGATTATTTCTTAGATATAGTTTAGTGTTTTCTTTACCTTGACCAATTTTATTACCATTATATGAATACCAAGCACCACTTTTATCAATAATATCTAAATTAGCAGCTATATCAATGATTTCCCCTTCTTTAGAAATTCCTTCCCCATATAAAATATCGAGTTCAGCTACATTAAATGGAGGTGCAACTTTGTTTTTAACTACCTTAATATTAACTCTGTTACCAACTATTTTATCACCATTTTTAATTGCAACAGACTTTCTAACATCAAGTCTTACACTTGAATAAAACTTAAGAGCTCTTCCACCTGGTGTTGTTTCTGGATTACCAAAAAGTACACCAACTTTTTCTCTTAACTGATTAATAAAAATAGCAATAGTATTTGTTTTTCTTATTACTCCTGATAAACTTCTAAGAGCTTGAGACATCATTCTAGCTTGAAGTCCAACATGAGGATCACCAATTTCACCGTCAAGTTCTGCTTGAGGAACTAGTGCTGCAACTGAGTCTATAACTATAATATTAACTGCTTCACTTTGGACCAAAACCTTACATATTTCTAGCGCTTGCTCACCGGTATCTGGTTGAGATAATAATAGATCATTGATATTAACACCTAAATTTTTTGCATAGTTCGGATCAAGGGCATGTTCAGCATCAATAAATGCAGCTGTACCGCCAAGCTTTTGTGCTTCAGCGATGGCATGAAGAGCTAGTGTTGTTTTACCAGATGATTCAGGTCCAAAAATTTCTATAATTCTTCCCTTTGGAATACCACCAACACCAAGAGCTATATCAACAGCTAATGAACCACTAGGTGATACATCAATTTTAGCATGTTCATCAGAACCTAGTTTCATAATAGAACCAGCACCAAATTGTTTTTCAATATCTTTCATTACTTGTTCTAAAAGTTTGTTTTTATCTTTCATATGTTCTCCTTAATAATCCGACACTAAAATAATATAACATATATTATTAATGTGCAAATTGTAAAAATTGGAAATTATATATATATTATCCCATAAAAAAACCATTTTTACTAAGGAAAAATGGTATTTTCTATTATCTATCGTACAAAAATAATTCTTTACTATTATTAAAGTATTGAATTCCAGAAATTACAGATAAAATTGTTGCAGTTATAACTAAAACGCTAGCAACTGGAATTCCAAACATTTCAAACGGTAAGTTATAGAACATTGTTAAACTTAAACCAACCATCATGCAAATAGTTTTAAGTTTACCCATAATACTAGCAGCAACTACTTTACCTTTATTTCCACTAATCATCTTACATGAATCAACAACAATATCTCTAGTAATAATAATAACTGGAACATAAAGAGGAATCATTCCTTCTTTAGCTAAAATAATTAATACACCATTAACTAAAATTTTATCAGCAATAGCATCCATTACTTTACCAAAATCAGTTACAAGATTCTTGCTTCTTGCAATATGTCCATCAAGAAAATCTGAAAAAGATCCAAGAACAAATAGTCCACCAGCAATAAGCATTTTTAAACTTACAATAATACTTCCATCAATCGTATATTCCGGGAATCTAATTCCAAGTTGTTCCCAAGGAAGTAATAATAGTAATAATACTAATATTGATACAAATACTCTAGCTAATGTTATTTTATTAGGTAAATTCATAATTTTATCTCCTATCCAACATAACTGATTTCATCAGTTACTCTCTTATTAATAGTTATCTGTTTAATTGACCATGCAATAATTATTATTGCAATAATAGCAAGTGTTATATATATAACTCTGTAAAAAATCATAGGATGATTTTTAGGTATCTTTGTATAAGGAGATACAACTTTATCTTGTTGACTTTCTTCTTTTTCTTGTTCGATTACAGCTTTTTCAATTTCTTTTACTGGAATCTTAGATGTATATTCAAATAAATATTCATTAAATGAATCTATCATTTTTTCAGCATCTAATCCAAGATATTTAGCATACTCACTTATATACATTTTAAGTTGGAAAACATCTTGAAAAGATCCTATTTTACCATCTTCTATATTTTCTAAAAAAACTTCTTTAATGCCTAGATCGTTACTTGCTTCTTCAATACTAACCCCAGATGATTCTCTTGTAACACGCAGTATGTTACCAATCTCATTCAAGATTATTCACTCCTTTATTAAATAAATTATATTATATAAGCCATGTTCTGTTCTCTTCAAAGAAGAGCGACAAATATTTATCTACCACTATGTGGTCTTCTAATTAGTTAAAATTCCCTTTTAGAAGTTCCCCTACCAAAATTTGGGTTTCTCGCTCGCGGGGTTTACCTCGTTCCACTCTTTTCGTTTCCAAAAAGCATCGTCTCTATGGCACTTTTATACTTACTTTAACCATTTAAGGTCATTTCAGAGCCGTTAGTAAAAACTACCTTAGGTTATTTATTCCCTAAGCACGAACACTACAGCCATTTCAGGACTGTGCGAGCATGGACTTTCCTCTACATAACTAAATTACGCAGCATTTGTCATAATATAATTATTCATCTTTGCCAAAAACAATTTTCTCAAGTTGACTAATACGACGAAGCATATCAACATTACTGACATTTTTAGAAGCTCCACTTGCATCAGATTCAGCAGCTTCTATAGTCATTTTTAAACGACGTATTTCTTGTTTTAATTTAAGATTATCATCATTTAAATCTTTAATTTCTCTTTCTTGGCGTTTAATCGTATTTAAAAATTCAGAATAGTCACGAATAACCATATCAAGAAATTTATCTACCTCTTGAGGTCGATATCCTCTAGCATCAATTTTAAATTCCTTATCAAGAATTTCCTTTGGTGTTAAAAATATTTTATCATTGTACATAGTATTCACCTCTAACTACACTGATACTAGAATTATACTTTTTTTGACTATTAATGTCAATATTTGAGGAAGACATTAATCAACTTTTTTCTTTGATTTAATATGGTTATAGTCATATGAAATTTGAGCTAAAGTTAGTTCATTTATTAACTTATTTATTATATAATCTGTACGCATTTTTATATTCCTTTCTTCTCATAATCTATAACAATAAAATTACAAAATAAAGTCTTTCGACAAAACATGTAATAATTAGACAAATTTCTAATAAAAATAAGTGTATACATGCCTTTTCAAATCTAGTATTTTAAAAATTTATTTGTTATAATTATTTAAGGTGATAAGATGAGATACCCACATAGCTTCAAGACCTATCACAAAGTAGTATCACATGCTAACCGAGGAATGAATTTAGAGGAACTTATAAATGATGCAAATAGGTATTATAAAGATAATAGTATTGCACTTATAAGTAAAAAACCTACTCCAATTGGAATCGTGTCTGTAAAAAATGAGAATAGTAAAAAAATTATTACCAAGGCATTTTTTAAAGAACAATCCACACTTGATTATGTTGGAGTATATAAAGGATATTACATAGAATTTGATGCAAAAGAAACTTTATCAAAAACATCATTTCCACTAAATAACATATCCACACATCAAATAGATCATATTAAAGGTGTCATAAATCAAAAAGGAATATCCTTTTTAATAATTAAAATAAATAATGAATATTATATTCTTGATGGAAACACTTTAGTAAGCTTTATTAATAAAGAAAAAAGAAAAAGCATTCCTCTAGAATATATTAAGAAATATGGATATTTGATTCATTCAAAAGGACTAATAAAACTAGACTTTATATCTAGTCTTGATAATTTAATTGGAGGTTTTCATGAAAAAAATTAAAAACATATCAAGTAAATTGAAAGAAAAAATCAAAAAGAAAAAGACCCACACCGGAGCTAAATCAAAAACTAAGAAGAAAGGCAAAGGAGCATTAATCCTTTCAATAATTGCAATACTGGGAATCGCATTTTTAACAATGATTCTTGCGTTTAGTTTATATATAATTATTTCTTCTCCAAACTTTGATAAAAACTTACTTTATAAAAAAGAAGCAACTGTTTTATATGATAAGGATGGAAATGAATTTGCAAGAATTGGTAGTGAAAACAGAGTTTTAGTATCATACGAACAACTACCTCAAGTACTAATCGACTCAATTATTGCAACAGAAGATTCAAGATTCTTCCAACATAATGGATTCGATGCAGCAAGATTTGCAAAAGCATCTCTTGGTCAAGTACTTGGTAATTCATCTGCAGGTGGTGCATCAACACTAACCATGCAAGTTATAAAAAATACTTATACTAGTAAAGATGACCAAGGTGTTAAAGGTATCGTACGTAAGTTTACTGATATTTATATGGCAGTGTTTAAACTTGAAAGTTCATATACAAAAGAAGAAATTATTGAGTTCTATGTTAACTCACAATGGCTTGGTAATGACAAAAGTGTTAACTATGGTGGTATTTACGGAGTTGAACAAGCTTGTCAATACTTCTTTGGTAAATCAGTATCAGACTTAAACTTAGCTGAAGCATCATTAATAGCAGGTTTATTCCAAAGCCCATATAAATACGATCCATACAAAAACCCAGATAAAGCTGAAGCAAGACGTAACACAGTACTACACTTAATGCATAAACATGGATATATAACAAAAGAAGAAAAAGAAGAAGCACAAAAAATATCTGTTCAATCTATGTTAGTTCAAAGAGATGGAAATCAAGCAAATGACTATCAAGCATTTATAGATTATGTTTTAAAAGATGTTGAAAAGAAAACTGGTATTAACGCATATAAAACACCTGTTGAAATATATACAACATTAGATAGAGGTGTTCAAACAACACTAAATTCATTAGAAAAAGGTGAATTATTCACATTCCCAGATGATAAAGTACAATTTGGTATGGCTATAACAAATGTTAAAGACGGATCAATTGTTGCTCTATCAGGAGGAAGAAATTATGCAGCAAAAGGTTTAAATAGATCTACAGATATTAAAAGACAACCTGGATCTACAGCAAAAATATTATTTGATTACGGTCCTTATATAGAGTTCTTAAATGGTTCTACCTACTCTATGTTCTTAGATGAATCTTATTCATACTCAAGCGGTAAAGCAATTCACAACTTCGACCGTGGATATAAAGGTTTAATGACTATGAGACGTGCTCTTGTTGGTTCTCGTAACGTTCCAGCACTTAAAGCATTCCAAGCTGTTGCAAAAGATCATATAGAAGATATGAGAAACTTCGTTCATGGACTTGGAATTAATTATGGTGAAGAAGGACCATACGAATCAGCATCAATCGGTTCATTCGATGGAGTTAATCCACTACAAATGTCAGCAGCATATGCAGCATATGGTCGTGGTGGATATTATATCGAACCATATTCATTTACTAAAATAGTTGATAACGAAACAGAAAAAGTATATGAACATAAATATACAAAAGAAAAAGTTATGAGTGATGCAACAGCATACATGATAACAAATATGCTTGTTACAGCAGGAAATGAAAATGTCGGTGGTAACATAAACATTAGCGGTACAGAAGTTGCTGCAAAAGGTGGTACAACAAATATTGATTCACAAAAACAAAAAGAATTGAATCTACCATCAAGTACTACTCCAGATCACTGGAATATAACTTATTCACCATCTTATAGTATTGCACTATGGTATGGTTATGATAACTTAAAAGAAGGATATTTAACTAGTACAACTGGTGGTAAAGCAAGACGTTCTATAATGGCAGCAGTTGCTAAGAAAGTATATCCAAAGAATGAAAAATTCAAAAAACCAGCAAGCGTTGTATCTGCAAAAGTTGAAATGCAAACATTCCCACCTATGTCTCCGAGTGCTTATACACCTGCTGAATTAGTTACAACAGAATTATTTAAGAAAGGTACTGAACCTTCTCAAACATCTCCAAGATTCGCTCAACTAGAAAATCCAACTAATGCATCTGCATCAGCTCAAGGAAATCTAGTAACAATTAAATGGAATGCTATCGCTACTCCAGAAGCTATTGATATTAATGTACTTACTGAACATTTTAATAAGTACTATGATAATCATGCAGCTTCATATTTAGAAAAACGTATAAATTATAATAACACTGTATTTGGTGCTTTAGGATACCAAGTATCAGTTAAAAATGCTGATGGTAGTGAAACACTACTTGGATTTACAACTAACACATCATTTACTTACAATGCTCCTGCATCAGCAGATTATACATTTATAATCAGAAGTTCATATGCTAACTTCAAAGCTAACATGAGTTCAGGTCAAACAGTAACAGCAAAAGTTAATACTCCTGCACCACAACCAGTACAGGATACTCAACAACCAGCTGCACCTGAGGCAAATCAAGGAATATAAAAAACTAGGATTTAAATCCTAGTTTTTTTAATTTTCATCATCTAACCAATTATAATCAAATAATTCTCTAGTATTAGTAAATTCATCTTTATCTTTAAGATACTTCTTAGCATCATCCAAAGAGTCAATTCCTCTATTTTTCCACTCATATAAAACTTTATCGATATATCTTAAATTGCTTACGCCATTATATTTAGCCTCTTTAACTGCGTCCTTAATAGATAATGTAGTATAGCCTAGATCAAACCAAGCAGATATAATTGCTTTTTCAGTTTCATCTAACTTCATATCAAGTTCTTTGCACATATAATCATATATCTCATCAATTTCATTTGGAGCTGATTCTTTATTTAAGTCTTCTTCAATCTTATTATAAAAACCATCTAAAGATATAATTTCTTCAATCATTCCAGAATCATTCTTTTTTGTTACTAAAGAAACTATATTCTTTTCAATTAAATTATTAAAAGCATCAAGAATATTATTTAAACCAAGATTTGTTGAAATTTTAATCTTTTCGGGTTCAAATGTAGGCTTATTTGAATTTAAAAAATATAAAAATAAGATAAACTCATCAAATGAAAGATTATAACTTTGAATCTTTTTTAAAAGAAAAGAATTAATTACAAAATTTTCACCAGAAAAACAATCAGATAATTTCATAATTATCACCTCTACTACACTCACTCTAACAACA